>JAHFIW010000006.1:36599-45167 GCA_023246195.1 bacterium | reverse complement strand
TTTGCCACCTTCTTCCTCCTGTATTTCGTCTTCAGGATGGGCGACGGGCCATTCCAAACCGGCTGGTTCATGGAATCGCTGGCCACGCAGGCCTTCGTCATCTACGTCATCCGCACGCGCAAGCTGCCGTTCATCAAGAGCCGCCCGAGCGCACCGCTCTTTTGGAGCACCATGGCCGCAGTGATACTCGGTTGGGCGGTGGCGCAGACGTACCTCGGCGACATCTTCCACTTCGTGCCGCTGCCGACCTACGCCTTCATGTCGATCATCGCGTTGGTCATCGTCTATCTCGTCAACGTCGAAATCGTGAAGCGCTGGTTCTATCGCAACGCGGCCGTTCCGGTGACGGTAACGCCGTAACTCGCATGAACGAAAACCCTCCGGCATGTCCGGAGGGTTTTCGTTCGATCAGTTTGCGCTGCCGTTCTCTGCACCGCTGTCGCCGCTGTCGCCGCCATGCTCATCGCCACGAAAACGCACGCGCACGTCCAACGAGTTACTGGCGCGCACGATCAGTTTGGCTTCGTTAGCCTGGCGCTGCGCCTTGCCGTAGGCTGCAAGGGCCTCCTGATACTTGCCCGCGGCGAGAGCCGCACCGCCTTCGGTCACGGCGGCATCAGCGGCGGACAGGCGGGCGTCTGCCTGGGTCAGCGAGTCTTCGGTAAATGCGCCCGACGCGGTCGCCAGCCATGAGCGAACGTTGGCGACGGTTTTCACTGCGGCGTCATGCCTGCCGGCGACGAATTTTGCGGCCTTGTCGGAAGTCTCGGTGGAGACACGCGCCTCCTCGATGCCGCGCGCCTTGGCGGCAGTGACGACCTCGTGATCAACCGACGCCTCGAGCGCGGCAACCTGCGCGTCCCCGTCATCATTGTTTGCGGCACTGTCGCCTGCGGCCTGCGCACGTCCATGTTGCGTGAGCGCGCTCATGATCTGTCGGTGCGCACGCAACGTGCTTTCGATTTTCGCGCTGACGTCGGCGGCCGCGCCATTGCCGTCCTGCTCCCTCACCTTGGCCATGTGCTGCTTGGCATCTTCGGCATGACGACGGAAATCGGCGTCAAGAGCCACGCGCGTTTCGGGCTTGAGCGCTCCGCGCCGAGCAAGCTCTTCGGCTTCGGACAGGCGGCGTCCGGCACGTTCGGCCTCCCATTCGGCGCGTTTCTTTTCGGAAACCGTCAGCGCGGCACGGACGGGCTCGTTGACGGAAACCTTCACCGGATACAGCGCATCGCCGGGAATGGCGCCCTCGGCGGCATAGGAAATCCCGCCGGCTGAAAGCAGCAGCGCAAAAGAGGCGGCGGACACCCCGACAACGCGTCTCGCGTATGGCAGCCGCAAAAATCCGAAACGGCCGGGCTTCACGGACGGGGCATGCGCGACGCGATGCGACATCAGCGCCATGAACGAACGCAGCATTTCACGCCCGGCGGATTTCTCCTCGGCAGTGAGCGCGACGCGATCGGCGCGAGCCTTCAGGTTGTTGAGCGTTTCCTCCATAGGTCAGGCGGATTGCCGCGCCATGACGGCGCGAAGTTGGGCGATGCCCCTATGTATGCGAACCGAAATGACGTTTTCCGTCTCCCCCAACGCGTGAGCGATTTCTTTCGGTGACAGGTCGTCGAGATAGCGCATCTTCACCGCATCGCGATATTTCTCATCGAGTTTTTCCAACAGTGCGATCACCTGTCCCGCTTCGGCCGCCAGCGTGGTCCTGTCCACTCCTGCCGGTTCGAACCCTTCTTCCCTCATGGTGTCGAGCGAGGATTCCTTCTTCCTGCGACTGTAGTCGATGATCATGTTGTTGGCCACGCGGTAAAGGAACGCGCGCAGACTGTCGACTTCTTTTCCTTTTGAAAGGTATTCCCAGGTCTTCATGAACACGTCCTGCATCATCTCGCGAGCCTTTTCGCGATCGTACACCCGAAAATAGCAATGGCGAAAAATCGCATCTGCGTAGAGATCGTACGCTTTCAGGAATTCATCGTGTTGAGGCTGGGCACTGCGCATGTCCGTATGTGATGACGCTGTCCTCTCGCTTTTCTTACAAACTGAGGAGGATACAACCGCTAACGCTACTGTAAAATGACGTTTTTGACAACGAGACAGGACCAAAAAAGCGCGTCCGTAAAGACACGCTCCTTTGGTGGAGATGGGGAGAGTCGAACTCCCGTCTGGTGAGGTATTTCTCGGCACATCTACTATCGTAGCGCGTTTGTTTGGTCTGTCGCAGGTGGGACACGCGCGAAATCCCGCGACACAAGCCCTGATGCAATTTCGGCGCGCGCGTCCAGGCAGCACTCGCGCTCTGCCAGATGAATGACACCCGGACCCCGCTTATCTGACGTCAGCGGGACGGATGGGCTTGGCTATTAAGCGAAAGCCGGAACGAACGAAGGGGCAAAGGCGTTAGCCAGAGCCGACTTCGCACGCGAGAGCAAGTTTGCACTTGTTCGGTGTCCGCGGATTTACGAGGTGGCGGACGTCCTCGGATGGCATGCCGTGAAACGAACTCCCGTCGATGCCGGTCATCCCCTCAAAACGCAGAAGCAGCTTCTACCCTTTGAGCGAACGCCGGATCTCGCGATCGATGTCGCGCTTCTTGAGCTTGTCCTTTTTTTCGAACTGTTTTCTGCCACGTGCCAATCCGAAGCTCAACTTGATTTTCGAACCCTTAGTATATACAGAAAGTGGCACTAAAGTCAATCCTTTCTGCTCCATTTTGCCGGCTAATTTTTGGATTTCACGCTTATGCAGCAAGAGCTTCCGAGTACGTTGCGGGTCGTAATCCGGGAGCGGTCCGGCTTGCGGGTAGCGTTGGATTTGCGCGCCAACCAGCCAAAGGGAACCGCGCGAAATAGTGACGTAGGCACCCGCCAAGGCCATCCGGCCAAGGCGGGCGGACTTCACTTCGTGGCCGTGCAGCATAAGGCCGGCCTCGTACGGTTCGAGGACTTCGTATTCGAATCTGGCTTTCTTGTTTTCGGACAACGTGGACATAACGGCTGCACTGTACCTTGCGGCGGCTTATCGCTCAACTTTGGCAGTGGCACTGCGGTGGTGCACAAAGCCGAGATAGTCCCCGCTTTCCGGCACCGGATCGAGACGCATGGCTTCGAGCAGCGTCGGCAGGGCAGCCTTGGCGCCGCTGATTTCGCTGATGCGCGACGCCTGGAGATAGCTGAGATGCGCGGCAATTGCGGAAACGGCGTAAGAAGCAATGGCGTCGGCGGGGAGATGAAACTGCGGAGCTGAGGGAAGCGGCGCGTTGCGGTCGAGCGCGAAGGCGTAACCGGTGGCGCGGGAGATTGTCCGTTTGGAGACAGTCTCGGGAGCGAAGCTGGTGAACAACGGACGCCCCTTCAGCACGACGTCTTTCATGGCGGCTTCAAGCAGCATCCTGCGCCGCATCGTCAGGGGAAACTGCGGCTCCCCCGCCGGCAACTTCGGCCGGTAGAACGGACGAACGCCCGTGTCAGTCACGACCGTGACATCACGTCGCGCACCCTCAACGACTTGCAGATATGCCAACCCGAACAGTTCCGTATCCGAGACCAATCCGTCTTCGGCCACGATCAGCGCGGCGTTGGGCGGCAGGCTCGCCAACGTACCGCGCAGCCAAATATCGATGAACGGGTCCGTGGTGACACGAACGACTGGCGCGGCGTTGACTGCGACGCATGCGGGCAGCGCAATAATGAGCGCGGCCAGCACGTACCGAAACACGCCCGCACGCCGCACGACCGCAGCGTTCCACGCGACGCTCACGCCCACGGCCGCCAACATCGCCGCAAAAGCCTCACTCGGCAATCCGTACACGCGATATATGTACGAAACCACCTCGGAAAAACCGAACGAGCGCAGGCCGATGACGAGCAGCGGAGCCGTCACCACGCCGGCGATGAGCGGCGACGCGGCCGATTTGCGGCGAATCAATACGACTGCGCCGACGATCGCCAACAGCAGAATCACCAAGCCGACGTCCGCGTAGGCCGACTGGCCAAAAGAGGCCACCAATCCGAATTTGTCGCTACCGCCGACGCCGACGTCCGCGTAGTTGGAGCGCATCACGAATTTGCGCAGTTGGCTCGCATGGTTGAACGTGACCGTGGCGTACGGAGCGCTCGGCATGCGCAACAGGATGTACAGGTACGGCAGCAATCCGAGCGCGCCGCCAAACGCCGCAATC
Organism: bacterium; assembly: GCA_023246195.1. GTDB lineage: Bacteria > Patescibacteriota > Patescibacteriia > SG8-24 > SG8-24 > JAHFIW01. The sequence goes on along the minus strand of JAHFIW010000006.1, from coordinate 40,978 downwards.
AGCGCGTGCCGCCATCGCAACGCCTGTCTCTGACCGATGGCCAGCGCCGCCAACAGCCACGGCCCGATCGCCAGCGTCAAAAAAAGATGGTTGGCGCAGGCAAGTCCAAAAAAGAGCGAAGTCAAAAAAAGGTCGCCGGTTTTTTTGCGCGACGACCAGCGCAACAGGAACAGGGCCACCGCTCCGAGCAACAGCACATGCAGCGCATACACCTTGGCGTACACCGCCTGGCTCCACCACGTCGGCGAAAACGCCAACGCTCCCAGAACGGCAACCATGAGCAGCTCCGTCATCACGTCGACTCGTTCCCCCGCCGCCTCCACCAGCGCTCGCGCGACCACGAACAGCACGGCCAACGCCGCCGAAGCGCACACCGCGGAAAAAAGTGCCAGCCGCCAAGGAATCGTCCCGAACGGCAGCAGCGAGAACGCTTTTCCCAGCAGCACGTATAACGGGTACCCGGACGGATGCGCAATGCCAAGACTGGCCGAGGCAGTCACGAATTCAGCGCTGTCCTCAAAAGAAATAGTCGCCGGCAACGTTTCCAAGAAAGCCAAAAACGCGCAAACAGCCAAAAAAGTCGGGGCAACCCAACGTGGAAGTTTATTGCGGAAAAAGCCCGTCAAAAGCGTCATACTGGCCGAAGTATAGCAAAATATGAGCCTATGCGAACGTACCCACCGCAACCCCTTTACAAAAGAAGCGATTTTCCCTATACTGAGCCTCATATCCAACGCTAACCAGTACGACCTTGCGAATCTCCCGCCGACGCTTCAAACCGAAGCCACAAAAAGTCATCTACTCGGTGAACGAGCTCATCCGCTTTGCGGAAGTCCGTGTCATTGATGAAAATGACGTGCACATTGGCGTCATGCCAACCGCCGAGGCCATCAAGATGGCCAAGGAGCGGGAGTTGGATCTTGTCGTGATTCAGCCGAAAGCCGAGCCTCCGGTGGCGAAAGTCATCAACTTCGGTCGCTACAAATACGAGCAAGACAAGGAGGCCCGCAAGCAAAAGTCCAAGCAGAAGACGGTCGAAGTGAAGGGCATTCGCCTTTCATTGCGCATCGCCCCGCACGACATGGAAGTCCGCAAGGAAAAAGCCAAGGAATTCTTGGCCGAGGGCGACAAGGTCAAGGTGGAGATCATCCTCCGCGGCCGTGAAAAGCGCTTTGGAGAGCTGGCAGGCCAGGTAATCCAGCAGTTTATCTCGCTTTTGCACAAGGATGTTCCCCTCAAGGTTGAGCAGCCGGTGCTCCGTCAGGGCGGGCAGTTGACAAGTATCGTAGGGAAAGCGTAATATCCGTGAGGTTACGGGACCTGCGCCTAGCGCAGGTTCTCTGGTCAATCTACCCTTTCTAGACCTAGACAAGCTATGAAGACCCACAAAGCAATGACCAAAAGGTATAAGGTCACCAAGAGCGGCAAGATCCTCAAGCGCAAAACCGGTCAGGCCCACTTCAACTCTCGCGAGTCCGGTAACACCACTCGCAACAAGCGCCGCGACCAGGAACAGCACCCCGCGTTCGCCAAGACCATTAAGAAGCTGACTCTCCAGCAATAGACACCGCCTATGCCTCGCGTTAAACGTGGAAAAACACATCTCAAGCGCCGCAAGAATATCATGGCCCAAACCAAGGGCTACATGTGGGGACGCAAGAGCAAGCTCAAGCTTGCCAAGGTCGCCATCTTGAAGGCCGGCAAGAACGCCTACCGCGACCGCCGCCTCAAAAAGCGCGACATGCGCGGACTGTGGCAGACCCGCATCAGCGCGGCCGTCCGTCCGTTGGGAAGCTCCTACAGCAAGTTCATGGGCAACCTTAAGAAGGCAGGCATCACCATCGACCGCAAAATCCTCTCGCAGATTGCCAACAGCCACCCCGAAGCATTCAAAATGATCTTTGAGGCAGCCAGCAAGCAATAAGCGACGAAACGGCTCCGAAAGGGGCCGTTTTTGTTTGCCGCGCTTTGCGATCAACGCAATCCAGGTATCCTGGAACATTGACCAAACGGTCTTTGTATGATAGATTGCGTTGTCCCCTGCACCGCTCGGGAACCATCCGCCCCTGCGGATCGCATGAAGGGCTTTGACATTCCGCCACCGAATCCTCAACAAGAGAGACAGGTCATGAAAGAGACGAAGGAAGAAACCACCGTGACGAAAACCGCCGAAACGAAGGCGGACAAGACCGAAACCGAAAAAAGGCTGATTCCGGGCAACGGCAGCCGCGGTCCGATGTGGCCGCCGTCGGTCGAGAGCCGCAGGGAAAAGCTGGTGTACGGCGTCATCGCTTTCTGCGGAGCCGTGATCATGACGGCCGTCGTCTTGAACTCATGCGGCAAGGAGTCCCTACCCAACGCGGCGGCCGCGCAAACGACGCAGCCTCACGTGCGCCTCATCGACGCGTCCAAGTGCCGCAAGGATCAGATCCGCGTGATCAGCAACACGCTGGTGACCGATTCCGACTGCACCGTCATCACCTACGACGACGAAGCCGCGAAGTAAGCCGCGCATAAACGGCAGCCTCCGCCAAAGAAAACGAAGACGCTCTCAACGCCCCCGGTTTTAGACCGAGGGCGTTTTTTAAATAAACGGCCACGAACAAAAAAAGAGCGCATCCATAAGAGCAGGATGCGCTTTTTACGCGGACGCGAGGGTGCAGATTAGCCAGTTGCAGGCTCGTCGGGCGGCTTGATGTAGGCGCTCTCGACGTCGTGATCCGCAATGATGCTCCCCAGAGCCTCAACGGCCATCGTCGCCTCCACGTTTCCGAAGTACCAGGAGACGCGTTTCTTTTTGTTCGGAGAGCGCGGAAACAGCTGCTCCAACGAGACAACGCCGGGGATTTGCGCGAGACGCACGGCTACCCCCTGCGGATCTCCGACGTCTTTCAACTTCACAATGAGCTGTTTTGTAACCGTCGTTGATTGGCGGGACGAGGTCAAAGTAGAAAACCCCGAATGACGAGGACGATGAGCCAGGCCAGGAAGAGCGGCCAGACGATCCAGCGGAGCCCGTTGCCGAAGCCGCTACCCTGATGATCGGGTAAGTCGCCCACGAACAAGCCGATGCCGCTGAGAACGAACAGGACGAGTCCGACCACTTTGAACGTGAACCAGGTGAGAATGACGGTCATTATGAGCCTCCTTTTCGCATGAAACGGACCAGCTAGACCTTACAACGGCAAAGACGTCATTGCAAGACGTCTCATGAGACGAAAGAAAAAACGCACCGAAATGAACACGGGTGCGCAAGAAACTATTTTTTGCTTGTGGGTGGGATCAGCGCCCCACGACCAACTTTATGCGGTAGCGGATCGTTCCAGTTGACGAGTGCCTTGGCACATTCAATCATGTGCTGCATGGACTCTTCGGTGACACCAAGATGCTTGCGCAGCGCATCCTTCGCACCAACGTCGCTGACGCGACCGAGGAACTGCTCGACGGTCTTGATGTGGAGCTCTTTCAGCTTCTGAATCGCGGCGGAAGAAACTGACGGGAGTGTCAATTTGTCGATTGGCGTGCGCATGAGATTTTCTCCCTGTCTTTTCACGGCGCCTCATAAGAGTGGCCAATGAGCGGCAAAAAGTCAATTTTACCAAAACGAAAACGCCACCTTTGAGGGTGACGTTTTCGTGGCGGGACGTGGTGGACGATATTAGAACCGCCCTAATGCACGCGGCCAAGAATGACTTGTAACTAGTCATTTGCTCTTTCCGACGCAGCCGTTATTTTGCACCCCGCGCATCAAGGCCGCAGGAGAAGTTACTTAGTCAACGTTTCGATTTCCGACTCAAACTCAGAGAGAGTGGCAGAATCTTTGTTAATGATGCCGCGAAGAAACGGCTTTTCCTTTTCCGTACCCAATGTGCTGTCTGGATTAATAGTGAATTTGCCCTGTGCAGTACCGTACACGGTATATTCACCGTCATCAGTCTTGTTTAAAAACACCAAAACTTTCGTGCCGGTTGTAAACATTGCATAATCGTCCGCCTCCATCGAATCCTTACCGATTGTCCCACCGAGCGTCTTCACCTGCACAGTCGAAAGGTCGATGTGATTTTGGTTCCTCAGGTATTTCTCGATGTTGACCGTCGCAATGGTCACAATGTCCATCTCGCCGGGCCGAACGGATGATTTCTCACGAGCAACCTTGGTGCCCGTGACGGTGCCGACAATGATCGCGTAGCTCTCTTGCGAAAGTTCGGCGACCGTTCTTGGCAACATGATGGAATGCACGGATGTGGTGCTACCGACACGAACATGCCCATAGTTCAGACCGTAGCAAATGCCGGCAGCAACGGCCACGATGGACAATGTTCCCACAAAAAGATTTTTTTTGTTCATAGGGCGAGGAATTGATTCAGAATTACGGATAG
>JAHFIW010000006.1:27250-36589 GCA_023246195.1 bacterium | reverse complement strand
GTCTTTTCCGTATCAGCCCCGCCGTAAAGATCGCCCAGTACCAGCCAATGACCTAGTTCGTGAGTAACCGTATTTTGCACATCAAGTTTACCTGCCTCACCCGACGTTGACCATTGGTAGTAAGTATTTAATACGGTATCAACATCCGTGAGGGAGCTGCCGGAGTAACTGACGAATGTCTCTCCAGGTGAATATGCTGAACCGCGATTAGAGGCGTACATGCTGTGACCCGAACTACCAGTATTGAAATAGAAAGGAGAAGCCGCTGCGTTCCAGGTGCCCATTGCCGAAGCCAGTGGGGAAACCCAGCTGCTGGGCCACGAGGCTTCCACCTGAATAGCAACAGGATAGCTCGACCACTTGTAACCAAGATATGAATACGCTTGAGCGAGCAGCGAAGATGCCGTAAAAAGTGCCACGAACAAAGCTGGGTAAGTAAGTGGCCTGATGCGGACGCCTTGCATATGTTGCATATATTAAAAATCTTATATGCTTCATAGCCTATCATGCAGACCCCCCCCATTCGCAAACAAAGCCAAGGCAATAATCAGATTTTTCCAGCAAAAACACCGCTTTTCAAAGCGGTGTTTTTGCTGGCGGGTCCGAAGGGATTTGAACCCTCGGTCTTCTCCGTGACAGGGAGACGTGTTAACCGGGCTACACCACGGACCCACGATATTCCCTTTGTGGGAATAACAGTGGGCTTATTGTAGTCGAAGACGTTTTTTATTTCAAGTCCCCCTCATTCCCCCTTCGCTACGGCTTCGGAAGTCACGTCAGCCGTGGTCAAAAGTGGCATTAGTTAGCCAAATAATGCGCAACAAAAAAACGGCCGGGGGCACCGACCGTTTTCCTCTATTTTTTGGCAGTTTTTTTACGTGCCAGTTTCGCTTCGGTCTTGGAGATGGCCAATGAAGTCTTGAGCACCGTATCCGGATTGAGCGAGATGCTGTCGATGCCTTCCTCGACCAGAAACTCGGCAAAGGCGGGATAATCGGACGGGGCCTGCCCGCAAATGCCGATCTTGACCTTCTTTTTTTTGGCCGCGCGGATGACGTGCCTGATGGAAGAACGCACGGCCTCGTTCTGCTCGTCATACAGATGGCTCACCATCTCAGAGTCGCGATCGACGCCGAGCGTCAGCTGGGTCAGGTCGTTGGAACCGATGCTGAAACCGTCGAACACGTCGGCGAACTGTTCCGCCAGGATGATGTTGGAAGGAATCTCGATCATGACGAAGACGCGCAAGCCGTTCTTGCCCTGCACCAGACCGGCTTCGGCCATGGTCTTGAGCACGGCCTTCCCCTCTTCTGGCGTGCGGCAGAACGGCACCATCACCACCAGGTTGGTCAGCCCCATTTCGTCGCGGACTTTCTTGAAGGCACGACATTCCAGCAGGAACGCTTCCTTGTAGCGCGGATCGTAGTAACGCGAGGCGCCTCGCCAACCGATCATGGGGTTCGACTCCTTTGGCTCGAAGCCTGCACCGCCCAAAAGGCTGGCGTACTCGTTGGTCTTGAAGTCCGAAGCGCGCACGATGACGTCGTTGGGCCAGAAGGCTGCAGCGAGCCTGCCGACGCCCTCGGCCAGACGGTTCACGCAGAATGACTCTTTGCTCTCATAGGCGGCAGTCAAGGCGTCAAGCTGGTCACGAACCGCCTTGTCGGCGACTTTCTCCGGATGCAGCAGCGCCAACGGATGCGCCTTGAGATAGTTGATGAAGATGAACTCGATGCGCGCCAGACCGACGCCGGAATTGGGAATCGAGGCGAAATCAAAGGCCTTCTCCGGTTCGGCGAGATTCATCATGATCTGCGTCTTTGGCGCCTTGAAGTGCGCGAGTTTGGTGACGTTGATCTTGTACGGCAACAGGCCATTGTACACTCGCCCTTCCTCGCCATCGGCGCACGACACGGTCACGTCCATGCCGTCCTTCAGGACCATGGTGGCGTTGCCGCAACCGACCACTGCCGGCGTGCCCATCTCGCGCGAGACGATGGCCGCGTGACAGGTGCGCCCGCCGCTGTTGGTCACGATGGCCGACGCTCGCTTCATCACCGGCACCCAATCCGGATCGGTCATGTCGGTCACCAGGATCTCGCCGTCCTTGAACGAGTCCATGTCATGCACGTCCTTGATGACATGCACCTTGCCGGCGCCGATGCGCGCGCCGACCGACATGCCATGCACGAGCACCTCGCTGCGTTTTTCCAGCACGAACTCTTCCAGTACCTTGCGGTCCTTGCCGGCCTGGACCGTCTCCGGACGTGCCTGCACGATCCACAACGCTCCGGTGAGTCCGTCCTTGGCCCACTCGATGTCCATCGGCTGCGGATGACCGTTCAGCTTCGAATAATAGTCCTCGATGAGCGCGCCCCAGCGGGCCAGAGTCAGGATTTCATCATCAGTCAGGCAGAAGCGCACGCGATCCTCTGGAGGAACGTTGACGGTGCGAATGGTGGCGCCTCCTTCCATGCTGTAATCGATTCGGGTCTCCTTGCTCCCGACCGCCTTGCCGACAATGGGCCGAAAACCCTTTTTGAGCATCGGTTTGAAAACGTAGTATTGGTCCGGATTGACCTTGCCGAGCACGACGCTCTCGCCGAGGCCGTAGGAGGCGTTGATCAGCACGGCGTCGCGGAAACCGGTTTCGGTATCGATGGTGAACATCACGCCGGCGCAGGCCAAGTCGGAGCGCACCATTCGCTGCACGCCCACGGACAGCGCCACCTTAAGGTGATCGAAGCCGTTCTCCGCGCGGTAAGAGATAGCCCTGTTGGTGAACAGCGAGGCAAAGCAGCGGCGCACGGCGTCGGTCACGGCATATTCTCCGCGGATGTTCAAAAAAGTCTCCTGCTGCCCGGCAAACGACGCGCCAGGAAGGTCCTCGGCAGTAGCGGATGAGCGTACGGCCACGTCGACGGGCTTCTTGCTGCCACCGCAAAGCTCCTTATAGGCGGCACCGACGGCTTTCGCCAAGTCTTCCGGCATGGCCGCGGCCATGATGGCCTGACGCACACGATTGCCCTTCTCTGCCAAGTCGTTGACATCGTGGACGTCCAAACCGCTGAGAATGTCAGCGATGGTCTTGCGCAACCCCGAGGCGTCCAAAAAGCGCCAGTAGCCTTCGGCGGTAACCGCAAAACCGCCGGGAACGGGAATGCCACGGCCGGCCAGATTCTGAATCATTTCTCCCAAAGAGGCATTCTTACCGCCCACCTCGCCGACATGGCGCATGTCGGTCTCTTCGAACTTCCTGACAAACGGCTTCGGTTCCTTTGCCCGGGACATACGAAAAAAGGTTATGCGGATACGATGCCGATACTCAGGCAATCACTCGAAGTTCCACCAAATTGACGCCGCCCGAGGAGCCCACCGGCTCGCCGGCCACGATGATGATCTTGTCGCCAATGGACACCATCTGTTCCCTCTTAAGATAGCCCACGGAGCGGTCCGCGAGCTCTTCTACCGAGCGGCAAAGAGGCAAAAGAAATGGCACGACTCCCCAGGAAAGGGTCAGCTGATTGCGTACCCGCTCGCTGTCGGTCGCTACCAAGACAGGAAGCTCGGCACGATAGCGGCTCACCACACGGCCGGTATCACCCGACATCGAGGCCACCAGAATGAGGCGGGCGCTGACATCGCGCGCCAAAATGTTGGCGATCTCCGACATGGCGACCTCGGTAGTATGCTTAATCAGACTGACGCTGCCGGGCGGCATGTCGTCATACTGCGACTTTTCCGTTTCCCGGATGATGCGCGACATCGTCTCGACAGCTTCCAGCGGAAACTTGCCCGAGGCCGACTCGCCCGAAAGCATGACCGCGTCAGCATGGTCGATGACCGCGTTGGCCACGTCCGAAACTTCGGCGCGCGTGGGACGCGGGTTACGAATCATGGAGTCGAGCATTTGCGTGGCGACGATGACCGGCTTTGCGGCAGCCAGGCACTTGTCGATAATCCGCTTCTGTACCAACGGCACCTCTTCGGCGGGCGTTTCGATGCCCAAGTCGCCGCGTGCCACCATGATGCCGTCGACAGCCTCGATGATCTCATCGATGTTCCTGACAGCCTCGTGTTTCTCGATCTTGGCCACGATGCGAATAGGGCTGGGATACTCCTCTTTGATCCCCTGAGCCGTCTCGAGGTCCTTGATCATGTAGCGGAGGTCATAGATTTCCTTGGCATCGCGGACGAACGACAGCGCCACCCAGTCCACGCCCTGCGCCACGCCGAACTTGAGGTCGTCCTTGTCCTTTTCGGTGATGGCCGGAATCGACAGCGTAGCCGTCGGCAAGTTGAATCCCTTATGCGAAGTCAGCGGCCCGCCGTTCACGATGCGAGTGATGATGTCCTGCCCTTCGACCTTTTCGACCTTCACCTCAAGAAGACCGTCGTCGAGCAAGATGACGTCACCGGCCTTCACGTCGAGATGCAGGCGGTCGTAAGTGACGGGAATCTTGGACGGGTCCGCTACGGCGTTCGTGGTAAAAACGGCCAGCTCGCCCTTCACCAGCATGATGCCGTCCTTGGGCAAGTCCCCCACTCGAATCTTTGGACCCTGCAAATCCTGAAGAATGGCGATCGGTTGCCCCAATTTAATGGCAATGGCACGAATGGTCGCGATCATCTTGGCATGGTCCTCATGAGTGCCGTGCGAAAAGTTCAGCCGAGCCACGTTCATGCCGGCCAAGACCATCTTTTCAATCATCTCCGGGTCATGAGAAGCCGGCCCAAGGGTACAGACAATCTTCGTTCGCTTATTGGGCAACATACTTCTAGCTGGGGAACGCGAGGACTTAATTGACCTAATTATACCAAAAAAATCGACCCTCGTGAAGAGCCGTGACGAGGCCCGGAATGCTCTTAAGGCGGCTCGCTGCGGTTTCCGCGCACGCGCGCTTCCAAGCCATGCGCGACCGGCCAGCCGATGGCGCGACGGCTGACGAATCTGACGGATACGGCGGGGACTTACCGCAGCCAGCTTTTTGCCGAGGCAGGCGAAAATTATTCTGAGCCCCGCCAACAAAAAGACACGAGCTGACGCTCGTGCTTTTTCTCTTGCCTACGCCGCCTTTTTCCGCCGCGCCCCGACGGCATCTTTTACCAGGAGCTTGTCGAGCTCTTGCTGGAAGGTCGCGACATCCGCGAAAGATCGGTAGACGGAGGCGAAACGGATGTAGGCTACGGTGTCGAACGCCTTGAGATGTTCCATGACGATCTCTCCGATTTCTTCGCTGCTGATTTCAGCCTTCTTCAGTTTTTGAATGTCCCTTTCGATGGATCCGGCGAGCGACTTGAACGCCTCGGCTTCGCAGGGACGCTTCTCTAGGGCTTTGCGCAAACCGGATTCCAGCTTTTGACGTTGGTATGGCTCACGACGACCGTTTCGCTTTACCAGGGTGAGATCGAGGATTTCAGTTTCTTCGACGGTAGAAAAGCGATATTCGCACTCCATGCATTCTCGGCGACGGCGAATGCTTAAGCCGTCCTGCGTGATGCGGGAGTCTACCACTTTGGTGTCTTCAAAATTGCAGACGGGACAACGCATTGGAAACCGTGTGTGGTTCGCAGCTTCTTAGCCGAGCTTGCGGCGAATGAATGCGGGGATTTCGAGATCCTCCTCGACGGCTCCGACGTTTGCGGTGGCCGGTGCGGAGTGATGCGACTCGTACTGCGGCTGCATTTCGCGGGCGGCCGGCATGGCTCGGCGGATGAAGGGGCTGGCAACGACATCATCGACCTCTTCCATGACGGGCTTGGCCACGGCGTCGGACTTGCGAGACTCGGTGTATGAAGGGGCGGACGCGTACTCGACGGCGGCAGGCGCCGGTTCGGGCTTGCGGACGGGAGCGGAAAAGGGGCGCGCCTGAGCCACGGGAGCCGAGACAGACGCCACGACTTCCTTCTTGATGGCGCGGTTGGGCGTATAAAAGCCGGAATCGACCGCGTGACGTTCGGCGGGACGTTCCATGCCGTCAAAGCCGGTTGCGATGACGCAGACCTTCAGCTCGTCCTTGAGGGTCTCATCGATAACTGCACCAAAAATAACCTTGGCGTTCGGATCGGCGTTGGCGGTAATGACCTTGGCGGCTTCGGAGACCTCGAACATGGAGAGGTTGGCTCCGCCGGTAAGGGTGAAGAGGATGCCGCGAGCGCCATCGATTGCCACCTCGAGCAACGGGCTGGCAATGGCTTGCTTGGCAGCATCGACGGCGCGGTTCTCGCCGGTCGCACGACCGATGCCCATAAGCGCCGAACCGGTGCAGTTCATGATGGCGCGAACGTCGGCGAAGTCGACGTTGATGAGGCCCGGAACGGTGATGAGCTCGGAAATGCCCTGCACGCCCTGACGAAGGACGTCATCAACCGTCTCGAACGCCTCAAGCAGGGAGGTCTTCTTGTCGATGATCTGGAGTACGCGGTCGTTGGGAATGGAGATGATGGTGTCGACGCACTGCGCGAGCTCGGCGTAAGCCTTCTCCGCAATGTCGCGGCGCTGCGCGCCCTCGAAGCCAAACGGCTTGGTGACCACGGCGACCGTCAACGCGCCAGACTCACGGGCGATTCCCGCGATGACCGGCGCGGCGCCGCTACCGGTTCCGCCGCCGAGCCCGCAAGTGATGAAGACCATGTCGGAACCCTTGAGCGCGTCGCGGATTTCGTTCTGGCTTTCCTCTGCCGCGGCGCGGCCCACTTCCGGGTTCATGCCGGCACCGAGGCCGCGAGTGAGCGTCTTGCCGAGATGAATCTTGGTGGCGGCCTGCGAGTAATGAAGCGCCTGCACGTCGGTATTTGCGGCGATGAATTCCACGCCCTTGATCTTGGCGCGGATCATGCGGTTGATTGCGGAACCTCCGGAGCCGCCGGCACCGATGACTTTGATCTTTGCGAATGTCTCGACCGCTGGTTTCACTTCGGCCATATTCTTGTACGCTTGTACGAATGAGTGAGGATGAAGGAGGAGACGCGCCTCTGCCAACGCGCCAATGTATGGATAAAGAATACGACATAGCTTATCCCCACGTCAAGGCAAAAAACCGCTAAGTGAACATAAAAAGTGTTCATTAGTGTCACGACAAAAAAACGGCCGCCGTTTTTGGCGACCGTTTTTACGTTTTCGGAAAAAAGTTCAGCGCCCGAATCCGCCGAAAAGTTTTTTGAATTGCGCGCCGACGGCTTCCATCTGCTTACCGACGTTCACGCCGCGGCGCTTTTTGGTACCTTCCGGAACCTCATGCATCCCCCACTGCACCAAGCCGATGGCCGTAGTAAAAGCGAGATCGTTGACGCGGTCGGTGATGCTGGTGACGCCGAGCGGATACCCGAGCGATGCGGGAAGCCGCAGTTTGTTCTTGGTGAGCTCCACCAATCCGGAAAGTTTCGCTCCCCCGCCGGTGAGAACGATTCCCGCAGGCAACATGCCGGCGCGTCCGATCTTCTTCAGTTCCTTCTCGACACGCTCCATGATTTCTTCGGTGCGTGCCTGCACGATTTCGCAGACATACTTGCGACCGACAAGTTCGTCATCGCCGGCCCCGAGCTCACGAAGGTTAATCTGCTCCGAACGTCCGATGTTGGCAGACGACGCTTCGGCAAACTGCAATTTGACGCGCTCGGCGATGTCGATGGTGGTGCGCAAGCCGATGGCAATATCGGAAGTGATGTGATCGGAGCCAAGCGGGATCGAGGCCATGTGCAGGATGTCGCCCTGTTCGAATACCACCATGGTAGTGCTGGAGCCGCCGATGTTGATGACCGCGACGCCCAACTCCTTTTGCCGCGAAGTGGTGCAGACGTCAGCCGTTGCCAACACGCCGAGCACCGGATGCTCCATGGTGATGCCCGTGCGGTACACGCACTTGGAAAGGTTCTTGATGTGCGAGGTGAGTCCCTGGATGATCTGCGCGTCGACTTCCAAGCGCAGCCCGTTCATGCCGATGGGGTCCTTGATGCCCTTCTGCGAGTCGACGGTGAAAGACTTGGGAATGACGTGGAGGATCTCGTAGTTGACCGGAGTCGCGACCGTCTCGGCGGCACCGACCACGCGGTCAACGTCGTCCTCGCGGATTTCGCCGTCGGACTTTGCCACGGCGACCACGCCCTTGCTCTCGAGCAACGTGACGTTGGATCCGGAAATGGAAACCCAGGCGCTCTGGATGGGCGTGCCGGTCATGCGCTCGACCTTCTCGATGCAGGCCGACACGGATGAAACCGCGTCTTCGATTGAGTTGATGGTTCCCCTGTTGATGCCTTCGGAGACGACCTCGGCAGCGCCGATGACGTGCATCCTGTCCTTTTCCGAGGAAGGCAAACGCTGCCCGACCGCGATGCGGACGAACGACGAGCCAATATCAATTCCGGTAAACAATGCGTCTTCTGCCATACGCCAAACGACGGACCCCTTAGACTAGGGACTACTTATTACTAGTTTGACGAAGTACGGCCAAAAAATCAAGCAGCCAATAAGCAAGGCCCCAACCGAGGCCACTAGGACCGTTCCGGCCATGATATCCTTGATATCTTCCACATAATGATGGATACGCGGCTTGAGGATATCCACCATCCTCTCAAAGATACTGTTGAGCAATTCCAGCACTAACACCAGAACGATAGCCATCGTCAAGAGAGCTTTTTCGGGGGTGCGGAGGTCGAAAGCGAACATGAAAACCACTACGATGACAGCCACCACCAGCTGAATGCGGAAGTTCTGCTCTTCTTTGGCCACCCTGCGGATGCCCTTGAGGGCGTAAGTGAAGCTTTTTCCGAGATTGCGGACGTCGAGCATGGACATGGTATCGAGGGTCAGCGACTAAAGAATTCCCGCGCGAATCAGGATGTCGTGCTGCAGGGCGAACATTCTGGATTCATCGGCGACGGACTCATGGTCAAAGCCCAGCAGGTGCAAAGTGCCATGCACGAGCAGCAACGCGAATTCATCCTTGGCCGAACGTCCGATGACCTTGGCTTGCCTGCGCATCTGCGGCAAGGCGATGACGATGTCGCCCAACTCCCCTTTTGCGCCGGCGACCATCGCCTTTGGCAGGCCTTCGGTGGCGGAAAACGAAAGGACGTCGGTGACTTTGTCTTTGCCGCGATGAGCGCGGTTCAGCGCGCGAATGGAACGGTCATCCACCAGGCTGACGCCGACGGCAGCCGTGCCGCGAAAACCGACGCGCATGCAGGCGAGCGTGACCAGCTTTGTCACCCTTGTCTTCGTAAGACCGGCCGGCAATTTTCCGAGACATTCGACTGTCACCATATGCAATCATTGTACAGCGGCGAGGAGAAAAATTGAAGGCGACGATCGAGGCCTTATCAAACGAAAAACCGGGGGTC
>JAHFIW010000006.1:0-27240 GCA_023246195.1 bacterium | reverse complement strand
TAACGCCTTGAGGCTTTGGACCATCATTCGCAAAGTCGTTTTGAACTGAATCTGGGTTTGGCTGCCCAACTTGTAGCTAAACACCACAACCTTGCCACTGGAAACCGCGACGTACGCCGTCATGCGATCCTGGCTCATGATGACATCATAGCCCTGCTTGGTCTTGTACGACTCAACCTGCGAAGCGGTGACGCCGGACGACTGTGCCAGGTACCAGTCCATGAGCACCTGTGCGTCTGGCTTCACCTGGACAAGCACTTCGATGAACTCGCCGCTCGAGGCGATGAAATTCACGTCCTTCTTGGTGGCATCCGTTTCGCTGATGGTCCAGGTAGCCGGACGTAAAACGGAATAGCCCTGATTCGCGTTGGGATACGTGGCAATGCCGGGATTATCCTTGAGGAGAGCGCCATTCTTGATGCTTGCGGGGTCGTAGAGATACAGCACCTGGTTGCCATCGAGGAAGCCGCGTCCTGACGTATCCGGCTTATGCAAATCGGTGCCGTAAATGGTCGTTTCCTCGACATCGGTCAAGCCGTCGCTATCGGAGTCCAGGCCCGGCACCGGAGCGGGCGGCGGACAGTCGGCCGGGCAGGTATTGTAATTTTCCGTGGCTGCATCGCACTTGTCGTCACCGCAGACCGACGGCGGCGTGCAGGCCTGTGTTTCTAACGGCTTCGGGGCGGTATCCGTCGGACAAGACTTGGTCAATGCGCAGGTACGAGTCTGCTGACCGGCAGCCGAGCAAGCGCCCCAGGAAGTGCAATCATAAACGTTGGCCGTACAAGCTGGTGACGGGGGCGTGACGACCGCGACCTGCGCCGGCTTTTTGGGGGTCGCCAAGAAATACATGGCGGCGGCGGCGACTACCGACAGCGCAACGGCAACGGCGACGATCAATCCCCGTTTACCTTTCTTCTTAGCGGGCTTCGGCGGCAGCGGAGGCTGTGGCACGCCGGCGGCCGGCGGCTTAGGCGGTTCCTTAGGAAGCCTCTTCCGGAGCGCCGCGCCGTAAAACTTTTCCGGAATAACATGAATCACCGGCTCGTCGCCACTCGGCGTCGTGCCTGCCGGTTTCATCAATTCATTCGGATTCTCAGCCATACGTTTCTGGTCCGTTTACTTGGTTGCCGATGGTACTTGGAACAGCATTCCTGGGCCGAGCGGATTGTGTCCGCTCTTCACCTCCTGACCGTCGGTATAGCCGTCGCCGTCGGTGTCGGGATTCTTTGGGTCGGTGTGGTAAATCATGACCTCGTCATAATCGCTCAAGCCGTCGCCGTCGGTGTCCTTGGAGAACGGGTTGGTACCCAGCTTCAGCTCTTCGGCATCGCTCAAGCCGTCGCCGTCGGAGTCGAGCGGCTTCTGGACTGCTTCGGAAGGCTGCACCGGTTGCATGGGCGCGGATTGATTGACGGCAGAGGTATTGACGTTGAGGGCAGGCTGCGGAGAAGCGCTGTTGAGATCGGCGGGCTGCGGTTGCGCCGCCGGCACATTCGGCGCCACGGCGTTGACGTTCTGCTCCGCGGTCGTCGGCGTCACTGGCGCGATCGGCGCGGATGCAGACTTACCACGCGCAAAAAAGTAATAGCCTCCGCCGCCGAGTCCGCCAAGCACGGCAAGAATCAAAAACAACAGCAGCACCGAAGGCCCGCGGCGAACCACTCGATTGTCGGATCCCGTTGACGGTGCCGCAGACACGGGTGTCATCGGCACGACCTTATCCACGTCTGCCAAGATGTCTACCGGCTCGTTCTTTTCGTCGAACATACGCCAAAAATCGCCGATTTAGACGCAGTTTCTTCTGCGTGACATTCTAAAAACAGTATAGCATATTTTAGCGCGTTTTTCCAGTGACGAGAGGGCAACTTAAAGGCAAAAAAATCCCATCCATTTTGGAGGGGATTTTTGATTTGGTTTACTTAGGGATTCGTGGCTGGTGCCGTGATCGGAGCTGTCGCCGGTGCTGATTTTTTTTTGGGCTGCGGAGAAACTGTCGGCGGCGTCGCAGTCGGCGCCTTGGTGATAATTCTCACGGGTACCGGATTGTTAATCGGGTCGAGCCCCCCCTTCACGTATTTGTAGCGGACATCGGCCGCCGGCCCGTACCCCAGCAATTTCATCTCGTCTGCGGTCATCTGCAACTCCACGCCATACTGGATTTTCGAATCATCCACCTTGGCCATGTGGCTCTTGAAGTAATCCTGTGCGGCCTTGAGCTGCTTCTCCTCATTCGTGAGGTTCGCTTCCGCCGAGGCCGACGCATTGACCGCGTGGGATCCCGACTGCGAAACCGCGCCTGATCCGCCTATCGACGCGCGACTGCGGATAAGCAGCACTGCCCCGACGGCGACGCCGACAAGGACGATCGCCGTCCCGATGCCGATGGCTCTCTTGGCATTCCGGCTGAGGCCGGCTTCGATTTCGTTGTCGTAATCACTGTTCATACCTTACGGGTTGGATGGCGGAACATTAGGTTCGTGACCGAGCTGGTAACCATGATAAACCCCATTGCCGTCCGGCAGGCTGAAAGCCGGATCAATGCTTCCGTTGTTCTTGATCGTCCAGATATACCACCATTGCTTGGCGGGGTCGTAGGCGGTCGGCATTATCGCCTCTTTTTCATTGCACGCACTGTCGAACATCTTTGCCCTAATGGGACCGTAACCCCAGCTCCCATCCGATCCGCCAGTGGACTCGGCGCTATAGTTCCGTGCGTAGAAGACGTACTCAACGTTAGCGTACGACGAGAAGGACATCGTCTCCGGTCCAGGACCGCTCGTGTCATCGACATCAAACGTAACCTCGGGCATCGCAAGCGAAGAAGTGTTCGCGAAGCAGGGAGAATCCTTAGTGGGTACGCAGTTAGAGGGAATGACGGCGTTATAGCCGTAGTCGAAGCCGACATGCCGGATCGGATTGGAATTATCTTCGACATAGAAATCCAAATCGCGAGTAGGAGCCCAGGTAATGAACATCGTCATTATCTGATTAGGACTCAGTGCGCCCCCCGGCCTCGGTGCCAAAATGAGATTCGGCCCATTGACGGTCTGGCAATTTTGTTTCGGGTCTGCCGTGAACGCGCCTGCCGCGAGCGCGTCAAGAGAAGTGTCCGGACAGACATCGCTTTGGGAGTTGTCCTGGTTCTTAGCCGCGGCGACGAGAACGAACTGGTTGTTGCAGCTGCTGTTGGGTAACACCTTTATTTCGTACGCCCCCTTGAACTTCCCAAAGGAACCCGTCACGTTGACCGTATTGCCGTCGGCATCCGCGACAGGAACGCCGTTACACAGGACTTGAAGCGGCACGCCTCCCAAAAGAAGCTTCGTTCTGGCGTTCTTGACGGTACCGGTGATCGTAACCCAGCTGTCGACTTTGCCGGAGCATTGGGCGTCCATGCCGCAGATCTTTGCCGGTGCCGCAATGGAAGCGAACACGTTGCCGTCCTTATCCTTGATGGTGTAAGCCGGATGAATGTTGGCGTTGTCCGGGGCGCAGTCGTACGCGTTGGGGACGCCGTCGCCGTCGGTGTCGGGGTTACAGTTGTCGGCCAAGCCGCTGGGCGGAATGACGGACTTGGGCATGGTCATGCCGAAGACATTGCCGATGGCATTGTAAGAATCCTTTGACGCCTGTTTGAGCTTCATGCACCACGTATATGCCGCCCCCTTTGCCGCGAAGTCCGGCGCGTTGGAACAATCTGCGGGACTGGAAATCTGAACGGCATTTTCGCACGAGTGCGAGTTTGGATCGGCACATGCACGCTGGCAACTTTGGTTGGCACAGCCTGCAGGGCCGGTAATCAAGCCGAAGGACTGATTTTCCGGCTTATCGGAGACACAGACGAAGTTCGTGCCCAGACCGACAGACCCGTCGCACTGCTCTGGGCCAGGCGGCGTGGAGGTACTGTCCTGCACGAAATTGTCGCCGCAATAGGCGCCGGAGAGAGTCACGACGCGACAACTGCCGCTGCAATAGTTACAAGTGATGCCGTAACCGGGAACGCAGGCACGACCGTTGAGCGGACCGTTATCGCACTCTTCTCCTCCTGCCTTATACACGTAGCCGTCTCCGCAGATGGCCGTCTTGCACATGTAGTTCTTAGTGGAATCGATGATGCAGCTGCCGGTGTTGTCGGTAGGACCGTTATCGCACTGCTCACCCGTTTCCTTGACCCCGTTTCCGCAAGTTCCCGGCGAAGTGCACGTCCACGCAGACCACTGACAGGCGTTGCTGTCGTCGGCCGTGGTGGTGGGATCGTTGGGATTGCAGGAACGGCGCTGCCTCTGTTCGACGGTCGGACAGAAATGGCCGCAAACGCCAGGAGCGTTGCCGACGGCAGGACATTGTGCCGAATTGTCGCAACCGGTCTGGCTGGCGTCATTGCAGTAGCCCTTGAACTCCTGGAAGCCTCCATCGCACTTCTCATTGGGGCCGTTGACGATGTTGTCACCGCAGCGAGGACCGGCACCGCTGCAATCCCAAGAGCAGGAAGCCACGTTGGCGCCGTTGGGATTGGTCAGGCACTCATTGGGAGACTTGGTGTCGGCGAGAGTCGCCTTGACGCCGTTAAACGCGTACTGGCCGTTCTGACCGCCGCAATCGCAAGCTTCGCTGGGCTGACGCAACGAATCGCCACAGGAAAAACCGACCGCGGTACAGTCCGCCTTGCAGTGACCGTACGTGCCGTTAAGCGGACCGTCATCGCACTGTTCGGGAGTCTGCACGACGCCGTCGCCGCAACGACCGCCCATGCAGGCGCTGTCACAGCTGCCGGCCTTGTTGCCGTCGACGCAATCCGAATCCAACGTGCAGGCATTGCCGTTCTTTGCATTGCCAGCGACGCCATAGCATCGGAAAGCTGACCAGTTGATGCATGTGCCTCCGGTGCCGCAATCATTGTTGGTCGTACAGACCTTGCCGCCTGACAAAGTGTTCATTCCGCAGCGACCTTGGTTGACCCATCCGCTGCAGGTAGAGTTACAGACCTGCGTAATGGCACCCTGTTTTATCTTGATGGGATCGGAATTGCAGGACTGCGCCTTGGTCATGCCGATTTCGCAAACTTCGTTGCCCTGAAGCACGCCGTCGCCACAGGAGCCGCCGCTGGTCGGATTGACGGGGATGCCCTGACAAACGGCCGAAGCGGAGGACGAAGCGCCGATGACAATCTTGCCGAGACGGTAGTTGCAGGGAACGTCGCAAGTGCCGGAACCGCAGTCGGCGTTATTGCTGCAGGACTGCGCCCGGTTGTTGCTGCAGGTGCCCCCACACAGGGGATCAGCCACGCAGTCTACGAGGTTGGTCTTTTCCATGCAGGTGCCGCCGCCCCACGAATCACCCAAGACGCTGTACTCAAAGTCGTTGCGGAGCCAGAAGTCGACACCGCCAAAGCTCTGATAGTCGAATATATGCGAACCGTTGGGGCAGACGTACTGACGCTTGACCGAGTCCCAGCAGGTCTTGGGATCGTACGGTGCGGTGGGTCCGGCGCACGTGGCATGCAGGTTGAGCGGATCGGTAGGCATGATGCTGCCGACGGCTTTGGAGAAGACGTCATTCCACGACGGCCACGTGCTGTTGGTCTCGGCTCGCAGAAACGTACCGGCATCGAGCGTGGGGAATGCGCCGGTCTCCCCCTTCTTGGCAATGAGCGCATTGCGCATCGTCATCAGGTCGGTCCAGCGCTTCACGTCGCGAGTGAGCTTGGCTTTGGGAACGTCGCAGGTGACGAACGAAGGTCGGGTCAGCGCAGCGCCGGCAGCGTCGACAAAACAACCGCTATCGGTCTCGCAGGAAACGGGATTGCCCGCATCCGGTGCCGGTAAGCCGGTGCCGGTAAGACAGGCAACGTGGCTGGCATTGCACTTGTAGGCTTCGCGTCCCGGAACCGGTCGGCCAAAACCGTCCACGCGGCAATCATTATCAGTGGTGCAAAGCACTTCGGCGTCCGCACGAGTGGCGCCAGCGCGACAAATGCCGAAATTCTGGAGTTCGGCGTTGCCGTTGAAATTGACGTTGGCCAGGATCTGATCGAAGATGGACGAGGTTTCCGGCGCAGAGTTATCGCTATACGAAAGAATGTAGGTATTGGTGTAGAGCTTGTTGGTGGTCAGCGTGGAGGCCTTCTTGAAGGCGGCGCTGACGTAACTCGTGCGACCCTCATTGAGCGCCTCGTAACCGTCGACGACCGTGGGGGTCGGCGTACCGCGGAAACCGCGGGCGTAATACCAGTCCCCTACGCTGACATGCTGGTCATTGGACGAAACGCGCAAACCGAGCGCGTCGTTAAGCCACGGAGAAGCAGCTCCTTGCGGGCCATCCGGACAATTGCCGAGGCTTGGGTCGTACGTGAAGAGGTATTCGCGCAAGATGCCCGCCACAGGTGAAGCCACCGTTGCCGGCGTTTCCTTCAGGCACGGAAGAGTGGTGGCCGCAACCGTAGAACCTGCAAGCAAGCTTGATTGCGAGGTCTTCACCCTCCCCTTGCCGCTTGCCACGGAACGGCTCGGTGCGGCCATGGAGGTAGAGCCGCCGGACTGGCCGAGGTCGCGACAGTAGTAAAACTGGACGCCAGGGAATTCCAATGGAGAGTAAGGCGACCAAATGTCGGTGTAACAGGACGAGCCGTTGCAAGTCTGATAGTTCGGCCAAGGATGCTTGCAGAGCATGACGACCGCAGAGCCCGTACCGGTCGTCGTCTGAGAGCTGATGACGGAAACGCCTGTTCCGGAAAGGATGGCGCACGAAGACTGGCCGTTCGCGACGGTGCAGGTAGATCCGCCAGAAGTGCAGGCGCAACCCGACGAGCTGGCGCAAACGGCCGGCAACGTACACTCGTTGGCAATGACGGCCCTGGCATTGATCGGCAGGCCTCCCTTGCTGTTTTTTGGCGCATAACCGCCATCAAGAGGGTTTGAACCTCGTACGCGCAGATCCGCGATGTTCGTCACCTGCGTGGCGGTGGAGGTGCAGGTATCGCTGCCGTTGGCGGCGGTACAAAACGGTGCGCCGGAATTCAGGTAACAGGGGCAACCGCCATTGTCCGAACACTTGGCACCCAACGAACACGACGTGATGTTGGTCACGCGAGGAGTCAGCACTAACGGCGCCGTCGTGTTGTACGCATCCCAAACCCATCCCCAGGCGTATTCTGGCGTGGGTACGATGACCTGGTCCCCCGCCGCCAAGGCGACGGCCGACACGGTTTGCTGGTCATTGACGGACGACAACAGGATTGATGGCGGATTGACCGTCACCTTCTGAAGGGCACAAACGTCGGTGCCCGTGCCAAAGTACGCAGTATAGCCGCCGGCACCGTTGACGTCGGTGGTGGAGAGCGGTACGCCGTCAGCCGACTTCACGCCGGGGTTCAGGCGGATGCGAACGTATTTGTCTGAGGGATAGGCATGCGCCGGCATGAAGGTGAGCACCGACTTTCGGGCAGAACCGGTGCCGACGATGTACATGGTGGTAGAGCCGCTGATGCTGCAGAACTTCTGCGTACCGTACCCCGCATCGTTGCCGGAGACACCGAACACCGGACGGATGATGGCATTCTTCACGAAGGCCACCAGGCTGTGCCACAAGTAGGTCCAGAAAGGTTCGCTCACGTAGGCCGTGGGAACTTCGACGGTGCCTGCGGGGCAGGCGGCGTTGCCGTTGCCGAAACCCACCATGAAGTTCGACTTGACGGTGTCTTCCTTCATGACCTCGCTGAAGACCAGCGTCACTGCGACGTTGCGGCAGGAATTGAAACTGGTCGGCTCAACGCGTTCCACCGTGGGGCGCGTCATGCAGCAGCCGTTGTCAGCACAAGCCAAATCAGCGCGCATGTCGGAGCAGAACTTGTCCTGCGACATGGCGGGCTCGTTTTTGCAGGTACAACTCAACGAGATCTGCGCGCGTCCGGACTTGGCATCGCTCACGCCGGAGATCGACGCCTTCACGGTGCTCATGTTGCTGCCGGGAGTCGTGGCATCGAAGCCGGATTGGGCGTTCGCCACCGCAGCCTGATAGCCATCGGTATTGCCGTCGCCATTTCCGGAGAGTTCGCACATGGGCTGCTCCCCTGCTCCCTTGTATCCGTCACCGCAGAACGACGGCTTGTCGTAAAATGCGGAAGATCCCTTCAACAGGCAGTTAGACGTGCAGAACTCGGGGATGCCATTCACGGTGTCGCAAGCGGCATCCTCGCCCAGATCAACCTTGCCGTTGCCGCAGCAGTTGGAACCGCTGGCCGCCGCACATGCAGGAGTGCCGTTCTTGAGACAGGTGTGCGGGTTGCAATTGAGCGTCGCGGGGTTGACGGGTTTGCCGTTCACGATCTTTTCGCAATCAGGATCCTCGCCCGGCTCGACGATGCCGTTGCCGCAAACGCCGATGCATTGCGGACTGGTCGGATCAATCAAGCAGGAGGGACGAGATCCCTCAAGCAAACAGTCGGAGCTGCAGCCGTTACCGTTGCCGTTATTGCCGCCAAAGTCGC
The DNA here is from genome assembly GCA_023246195.1 of bacterium. Taxonomy (GTDB): domain Bacteria; phylum Patescibacteriota; class Patescibacteriia; order SG8-24; family SG8-24; genus JAHFIW01. Next base: position 18,752 of record JAHFIW010000006.1, on the reverse strand, counting down.
ACTCTTCGCCATCGCCGATAAGGCCGTCGCCGCAGACCGTGCCCGAGACCGACGAGGCGCCCGTCTCGAGACAGCCGATGTTCGTCGGAATGATACCTCTGGGATCGACGACGTCGGGCTTCTTGCAGCCAGGCGGCCAGACCCCGCCGATGGTGTCGCACTCTTCTCCCTTGGTGGGATCTACTACGCCGTCTCCACAGCCGTTGACGGCGGTATTGCCGCGCAGCAGGCAGTTCTTGGTGCAGGCACCGCTGCCGTTGGCAGATCCAAGATCACAAGCCTCATACTTTGAATTGACGACGCCGTCGCCGCAAGCCGGCAGCACGTCCTGCGAACCGGCAAAGAGGCAGTTCGAAGTACAGCCCGGCGCGGGTTGCGGTTTGGTGTCCACGACGGTGGACTGGGTCGACTTGATTTCCGGACGCCAGAAATTATATGGGCCGTTGACGTCGTCACCGTGCGCGAAACCCTGCAAGACCAAATTCGGGGTATCGAAATTCCAAAGCCAGTTGGTGGTAGACGTATCCAACTCCTGCCCGACCGGGCTACAGGAATCGACCGAACCGTAACCGGTGGCAGTCAGACCCGTCCTGTCCCCCACGTAGTGCAAGGTGGCCGAGACGGGGCTGAGCGCAGTGCTTGCAACGGCGCATTTAGAAGGATCATCCTTGGTGCGGAACTTCCAGGAGTAATACAGGCCGTTGTTCAAGCCGGTCAAAGCCACGCCGCTCCTGCTCTGCGCGCCCTTAATACGAACGATGTAAGAAGTGCTGACGGCGAAGTCCATCGACTTGTCGACCGTAAGCTTCAAGCCGTCCGGCGAAAGAGAAGCGTTATACGTGAAGCCTCCGGGAAGCGGCAGATACGGCGGAGCGCACGTATCATTGCGACAGACGTCCAAAAGCACGTTGCCTGATGCCGAACTCAAGGAGTTGGCGGCCATGGGAACGTTGAAAGTGGCGGTAATCGCCGCGTTGATGCAGGCGGCATGACAAGCGTCCGTCGGACTGACGGTCAGCACGCGAGGGTCAGCGAACTTCACGGTGACATCGGACTGTCCGGACTTGGGCAGTCCCCCAACCTTGGCGGCCATAGTGGCCGTGAAAGCGGTGGTCTGCGCGGGAGGCGTTTCCTTGATCGCAAGGACCTTATGCGCACATTGCGTCGCCGGCTGCAGCTGCGGCGTAATCGTGGTGGTCAGGTATGCGGGGATCGCGGTCCAGGAAATGCTGTACTGGTTATCATCGCAGGTGAGCACGTTGCAATTGGCGGCGACGGGATCGGCGTTGAAGCCGACGGGGTTCTGATCATCGGTGATGAGCTGCTTGGGAGCGGCCACCAGCACGTTGGCGATGTCACACGGGCCATCGCTGTCACGCGTGCGGAACATGGTGACATAATTGCCACCCTGCTTCTTGTCGAGGTCGCCATCCAAATACTTGCCGGAAGGTCCCGCTTCCCTGAGACCGACGCCCTGAACGGGATTGGAGATGAGCGTGACGCGATACCAGGTCTTCTTCATCCAGAAGCCGCCGTCATAACTTGCATTCGGCTGCGTCTGAAAGCCGGTGCAGTCCGCGGGATTTGCGCCATCGCAGCCGGTAAAAGACGTTGGACTGATGGCCATCGGCACGGAAATCGCCGCAGAACAATCAGCCTGCGCGCCAGTGCCGCACTCCTCTACCTTCACCGTACTGCCGTTGATGGTAGACGAGTCGAGCGGCCGGTTGAACTCGAAGTATGCCTGCGAGTTCTTGCACGCATCCTGGCTGTCGTGCGCGGGAGAAGGGCTTTGGAAAAGTTTGGCATTGATGTCGCACTGCGCGCGCTCTATCACGACCGGCAACATGGGCAGCACGCTGGTGCTGAACTGCCAGCCGTACGCGCTGTCCTTGGCAACCGGAACGCAGCTCGTTTGGCAGGAACCGTTGGTGCAGCACTGATTGCCGGTCGGGCAGGTGACGCCCGACTGGTTGCAGTCCTGCACGGTGAACGGCAATGCGTTGGCGCTCAGCTGGTTATTGGCAATCACATAGACCGGACCGGTCTTTGGCCAAGTGGCCTTGTCGGTAGTGATGCCCGCGACGATCGCGTCAACGGTGGAATCGTTCCAGCTCCTGTAGAACGGGGCCGGTAAGGTGTTGGGGACGCAAACGCCCTGATTCGCACCAGTGCACGATTCACCGAGTTGGAGCGAGTCGCAGGCGGTGGAGGGACTGAAGAGACAATGTTTGCCGCTGGCTTTGTAAAACTCCAGGCTGAAACGCGGCGACGAGGTTCCGCTCGGGCTGGCCGGCGAGGCTCCCCCGCCGTTGAATCCTTCGCCCTGCACCGTCACGTTGCTGGCCGCCGGGCCGTTGTCCGGCGTCATCGAGCAGATGCCGGGACGAAGAGGATCGGTGTTCACGCTGAACATGACGTTGTTGTTGCTGGTTTGCGTGGGAGTAGAAGTCTCAACCTGCACGCCGTGCGGCACGCCCGCAGAGGAAGCATTCAAGGCAAGAGTGCTCTTATACTGCAACGGCACCTTTACGACGATGTAGTTATCATGCCAGTTATCGTTACATGCCGGGTCAGCGGCAATCGCCACCTCGGCACTAAGACCGCTGCCATAGAGAAACTTCACCACGCCCTTGCGCGCACCGAAGTGCAGGCCCTGAATGGTCACGTACGTGCCTACCGGTCCCGCCTCGGGGATGACGCCGGTCACGGTCGGCATGGCGGCCGGATCTGCGCCATGGATAAGATACGTGCTGGGATTGGAAATCGTGCCGTTCACCGTGGCAGTCACCGCGTAGTCGCCACCGGCAATCGGCGGCGTCACTGCCCAGATGCGCGTATCGCTCCAACCGCAGTTGGTGTCCCCTGACGCGCAAGTGACGACCGTAGCCTGGGTTGATCCAATCTGGACGTAGTTTGAAACTGACGCGGCCGCACCGAAGCCCACGCCATTGACGGCGAACTTGGAGCCGGCAGAGCCGTCGGTGGGCGACAAGTAGCAGATGCCGGGAACGGTAGAGCTGTTGATTTTGAAGTCGGGCAGCACCGGACCGTTGGCGTCATTGGTGGTATCGGTTCCAGTGGAACTCGACAGCTGGATCGGTCCGTCGACGGCTCCAGCCGGAACGGCAACGATGACCTGCGTATCCGACCAGCCCTGATCAGGCGCGCAAATCTGCGCAACCTTATCGTCAGCAGCGCCGGGGCCGCCCAAGAACGTGACAGTGCCGCGAGCGATACCGAAACCCGTGCCGGTGATGGTGATGAGGGTGCCGGGGCCGGCGGCATACGTGCTAACGCTCGTGATGGTCGGCTGCGGAACGCACTTGCCGCCGACGCAGACACCGCCCGAAGAACAGTCGGCGGTGGTGGTACATGAGGCGCCGACACAGGCGCCGCACTCCCCTCCGCAGTCCTTGCCAGTCTCACCCAAAGTGGCGTCGAGCACGTTGTTGCAGCAATGCGCGGGGTTCACCTTAAACTGCGTCTCCGCAGTCGAGCTCGTTTGCGGCACGCCGTCACGAGCCACCGCGCTCACCTTGTGCATGCCAGGAGTCAACTGACCGATATCCGCATACACGTCAGTCGCGTTGAACGGCATGCTGAATAACATGTTGACGGAACTCGACTGAGCGATGCCGCGAACGTCGGTGAGGCCGACCGTGCTGCCATCAAGCAAAAAGTCGATGCCCGCGACCATGAAGTCGTCCTTGCCGGTGGCGTTGACCTGCGCCAGGCTTCCGCCGGTCGCGGAGGCACAGTAGGCCGGAGGAGAAGCAGGAGCACCGAGCGTGACCGTAGGAGGAGTCACGTCACGGACGGCATTGAAAGAGGCGGCGCGAGCGCAGAACGAATCAAGGGCTCCCGGCAATGAGATGTCGGAGGTGAACAGCGGACACTGCAACGAGTCTCCGGTTTGCGACTTGAGCGCCGAACCCTGCACGCTGATCTTATACCAAAAGTCAGCCTCAAAATCAGTGGGGTTTGGTCCCGGCGTGGCACTCGGCTGAAAGTCCAAACGGCTGCCGTCGCCGCCCGGCGTGATCGTGCCGGCGACCGCAGTGACGCAGGAGCTGAAAACGAAAGGCGAGGATGCGCCATTTACCAGGCGCGGATTGCACTTAAATACCTGCACGTTCGCCGCAGTGGCGCTGGCCACGGCAACCTTCTCATTGAAGTTGATGGAGAACGCGTAGTTCTTCGGCCAACCGCCGTTATTGGGGCCGGCTCCGGCAGGCGTGATGCCCGTCACGTTAAAGCCGCCTCCACCGGTCAAACCGCTGCCGCAAATCTGCCCCACGGGGCAGCATGGCTGCGCGGAAGGACAGCCGCTGTTCGCGACTCCCGTCGAACCGTTTTGGATGGCGGTCATGAAGAACTGCGTGATCGCAAACGCCGAAATGATGATCACCAGACCGATGACTGAGTTGGTAAGCGTGCGCTTGGCGGAGGTGACTTTTTCTTCATTGCCGCCAGCCGTCATCCACGTGAAGCCCGCGTAGAGGATGAGCACCAAGACGACAAGTCCGAGCAGCCCGAGAAAATAGCTGATGATGCGCGCAATGGTGGTGCGAATATCAACCGTCCCCAGTCCGGTGGCCGTGGCGTACTGCAGACCCAGATCCGGAGCAGCGGCCAAGGCGATTGCCGGCAACGCCAGAAACACGGCGGCAACTGCTGCCGCCACGTACCGAATCTTTTTGAGGTTGGTTTTCACGAAAGAAATCATGGCAATCAATGCGTCAGCATCCTAGTTGGGCGTGCACGTAGTAAGGAAGGTTCCGTCCGGCGTCACTTGGCTGTTGCAACAGGAGGTCTGGCCGTTGGAAGCATTGGTACTGCACGAGGTAAACTTGCTGGGGTAGAAACAGTTTTGCCTGGTGTCGCGCAGCTGTGCGCGGGCGATGGGCACGTACATGGGAATACTTGCACCGGCGAGGACGTCCGCATCAGTATACCCGAGATCGTTCGCCGTATAAAACGGCCGGACCGGATGCAGAAAGCTCATCTTGGTATAGAAGGTGCCATCAGGGTTCGGTAACGGCGCTCCTGAGTCGATGAAATACCCGGGGGGCTCGACCGGCGTGCAAGGACACGGGCTGTTCGGCTTGCAAACGGCAGTGCCCGTCTTGAGACATTCGTGCGAACGCAGGGAGATGGTCGAGCTGGAGGGCGCGTAAGTGTTGGCCGCTTCGTCGAATGATCCGGTACGGATCGCGGCGACGCTCATGGTCTTGCTCCAGGTGATCGTAGGAATGAGCTGTGCGGGAACTTCCGACGGACCGAGAGGATACTTCTGCGGAGTCCCGCCGGTGAGCGGCGTCGGATCCATCTGCGTGATGAACGGAGCGATCAAATCCACGTTCGAACCGACCGAGTAATCCCAAGTGGCGTTATCATCAGTGACGGCGAGGTCGGCACCGGTCTGCGGATTGTTGCGGTAGAAGTCGATTGTCCTTTCGGGATTGACCGTCTGCACTGACGACGGCCTTCCTTGCGCCGTGCCGTCTCCGTTGCCATCCAACGAGTTATCGGCCATGTCGACGATGCCGTCCGAGGCGATTGCCGTAGGACCCGTGGAACCGATGGACGCGGCCATGGCACGAACGGACAACTTCACGTTCTTGGGCAGGCAGAACACCTGCTCGCCGCAGGAATTCAGCGGGACATTTTCACAAAGCGTGCTCGGCGTGAACTCCAGCGTCTGGCTGCGGTTGCCGATGGCCATGGTACCGTCAACCGAACCGGAATTGCCATTGTTGAATACGCACTTAGCGGGGTCGGTGTTGCCGCCCTTCAAGGGATCCATCCATGTGGTATTGCAAATCGCCGTTACCATGACGTTGGTAAAGCCTGCGCCGGCGCCGGCACCGATGATGCCGGTGGCGGAAGTGGCATCGATCGGCTTGCTGAAGTAGATCTGCAACAGCTGGTTGCGTTCGAGCACCGAGCTGGCCGGCGTGCCCACCGGATAGGTTGAAGACGGCACGATGGCAACGATGTGCGGAGGAGTCGTATCGATGACGGTGCTGGTAGTGAACGACCAATAATAACCGCCGTCGGCAAAGGCACGGGCGAAGGCTGCGCCGGCGGTCGGCGCGACGCCCGTAGCCGGCAGCGTCCAGGCTTTAACGCCGTTGTCCCCTCCCCGCAAGGCCACGCGATAGTTGACGTTTTCCGTGGCCGAGCCTATGGGCGCAATCGGCTTGAGAACGATGGTCTGTTCCTGTCCGGCAGCACTCAGCGGCACCACCACTGCGGTAAAGCGAGCAGTGGCGTCGACTGCGGCGCCCGTCGGATAACGGTTGGTGAACTGCTGATCGATGGTGCCGGAGCCGGCTGCGGCCAGAGCGCCGTTGGCGATGATCTTGATGTTATCGGTGTTCAACAAAAGCTGCGTGGCGGGAGTGACCGCCGCGCCGACAGCGCACGTGTTGCCGCTGGAGCAGATAAGGTCATCAGACGGATCGTAGGTTCCCTTGTCGTCGTAATTCTTAAAGATGCTGGACAACGCGATCGGCTTTTTGAACGTGATGGAAATCTTGGTGTTGCGCGGAACATCGGTCTGTCCCGGTTCCGGATAATGATATTCGATGATGCCGTTACCCAGCTGATCGGCGCCGCGATTGGAGAACGACAGCGCGGCCGGCGCGCCGGAACCGCTCGAAGAGACGCCTCCCCCGCTCGTGCCGAGGCCCAGCGACTGCAGGATAAATGACACGATGCCGTATGCCGACACGATGATGATCAGGCCGATGACCGCGTTGACGAGGATCTTCTTGGCCTGAGAGACCTTCTCCTCATTTCCCTGCGCCGTCATCCATAAGAATCCCGCGTACATGACGAGCAATACCGCAATCAATCCCAACAGCATCAGGAAGTACCTGATGATGGCACCGACGTAGGTGCGGATATCGCCGGTAGCGAGTCCGAGAGCGGTGCCAAAACCCAATCCGACGTTGACTGCAGCGGCATGCGCCGCCTGCGCGTGTCCAAAAAATGCCGTTGCGGCAAAAAGAAAAACCGCGAGCGTCAAAAACGCGGTCCCTCTTTGCAGCCTCAGGGGCTGCCCGTTCTTTCGTTTCGCACTCCTTCCAAGCATGGGAGAAGGGTTAGATTCGAAGCGGTAACTTATGCTGTTGTGGAAGCTTGCCGTCTTGAAGAGGCTCAGTTACTGCTTGGGTGCCAATGCCGCCTTCACGGCAGCGCTGACTTTTTGCCCATCGGCCTTCCCTGCCGTCACCTTCATGACTTCCTTCATGAGCCGTCCGAAGTCCTTTTCCGTAAGCGGGCCCATGGAAGCTGCGGTCTTTTGGACCATGTCATTCAGGGCGGCGTCATCGAGCTGGGCCGGAAGGTAGGTTTCGATCAGCGCGATTTCCTGGCGAGCCTGCTCGACCAGATCTTCGCGTCCGCCGGTCTTGAACGACTCAAGACTGTCGCGGAGTTTCTTGACCTCCCTGCCGACCACGTCGACGACCTCTGCCTCCTCGAGCGTCTTCATCTTGTCGATCTCCAGATTCTTCACGGCAGCGCGAAGCATCCGCAGCGTAGACACGGCGGATGCATTGCGTGCTTTGAATTCCCTGGTGAAGTCGCTTTCGATGCGCTCTCTGGTAGTCATCGCTGTACGGGTTTAACGGCGACCTCCGCGCTTAGGACGGAAATCTTCTTCGGTTGCCTGACCAGACTTGATCAAGAAATCGCGCTTGGCGCGCAGATATTCGCGACGAAGGGCTGCGTCTCGCACGGCAGTCTTGCTCTTATCGCGCGAATGGTACCGAATCTTCTTTTTCTGAAGAAGCTTGCCGCTGTCCTGCACTTTCCGGCTAAACCGGCGCAGAAGGCTCTCAAAGCTTTCACCTTTCTTTCGTTTTACTTCAGCCACAATAGTCACCTCGCTTTCTTTGCCCGGACAATGCCGAGCGTGGGGATACTTCCGTGTGGCTATCGTACTCAATTAAGGGAGAGACGTCAAATAGTTCATGAGCACGAGCGCAAGATTGACAAAATGACGTTTTTAGGGCATGGTTAGCAGTCCCATCAAGTGGACAGGGGGCATAAAATGAGGTGTTTTTTCACAAGTGACCTCCATTACGGGGTCAATGCAAAAGGCGATAGGTCCGTAGAGGCCCTCGCCTTGCACGCGTGCACCACGGGAAAAAAGGACGACGTCCTGCTGATCGGCGGCGATATCGCCACTGACGACGCGCATATCCGGAGTTGCCTTGCGCTGTTCGCCGGCTTCCCCGGCAAGCGCGCGGCGATTGCCGGCAACCATGACGTCTGGATGGAGGACGAACGCGATTCGCTTCAACGGTACATGGGTCTTCCCGCCCTTTTCAGGGAAGGGGGGTTTCATCCGCTCGAAGAAGAGCCGTTCATCGCGGGAGGCATCGGTTTTGCCGGCGCCATGGGTTGGTACGACCTCACGTTCCGCGACGAGGAGATCAACGTACCCTTAAGCGCATACCGCACCAAGGCGTATCCGGGTCCTGATCCGGAACTCTGGGGCGATGCGATTTGCGCACGTTGGGAAGGCGACGACAGCGACGTCACCGCCTGGCAACTATCGAGGCTCGAGCGGCAACTGAAACTCCTCGCCGGAACGTCAGAAACGGTCGTTCTTCTGCACCACGTGCCGACGAAGAGGCTTCTCACTCGACCGCGATTCCTCGTTCCTAAGAAATGGCGTTTCATGAACGCATTTCTCGGAAGCGAACGTCTGGCGGAAACCGTACGGCAACTCGCCCCGAACAGCCTCGTGGTCAACGGCCACATCCACATGAGCGGAAGCGTCCGTGTGGGTGATACCGACTTCCTGAGCATCGGCGGCGACTACCAAAGCAAGCAGCTCGTCATCAAGGAGGGTCCGACGACGCGACGGATGTCGTTCTTGTCACGAGACGCATAAGAGGAGGGCACATCGAGCGCCCTCCTTATTTTTATTGCGCATCTTCCCTTTTAGGCTAAAAAATGCTATAATTCAATCGCTATATGAAGACGGAGGTTTTCAAGAAGAACATGCTCGTCGCCATCACCGAGGCACTCAGTGGTCACAAGGTGCCGCTTGTTCGTGCGCAAAAAATGGCAGCGGAAACCTTGCATATTTGTACCGCCAATCCGGATGTCATCTCCCCTTCCGACATCGCCTCTATCCGAGAACGCTATCCGGAACTCGAGGTATGAAGACATCTGAAATGCAGCGGATACTTCTCAGTGAGATCTCCAGAGAGCTGGAGAAGGGCAACGCGCCCATCGAACGCCTCCGCAAATTGGCCAGGGAAGCACTCACCCTCAGCCAGCGACATCCGAACGAGATTCCGCGAGAGTCCATGATTGACCTTATCAAGTTGTTTCCGGAAATAACGCTAAGCGTTCGCGAACCGCTCCGAGAAGAAACCGAAAAGAAGGACCAAGACGCGGTAGATGAAATTCGCAAGGCTCTTGGCCTACGACACTAGCGCCACAACCCTATGCAACAGGAACCGCGACACGATATTCCCGAGAACGAAAAAGAGGCGGGACGCCGTTCTCAGATTCCCGCTGCCAAAAATGACGACGGCGACCCCGTTGGCGAAGAAGAGCTCTCCGACGCCGACATCATCGAAGCGAAAACTTTCTCCGAGGGCAGTCCCGACTTACGAGAAACCCAAGAATCAAGGCGAGAACGCGAAAAAACGGAGCGTCAGCCGCTCCTTGACGCGCTCCGCACCAGGGGCCTAGATGCGCAGGCGTCGCTTGAAATCATCGCCGCCTATGATCCTGCGATGCTCGAGGATGAAGAATTCTCCGGGGAACTTGGTTTCATCGCCTCGTCCTACGGAGTGAAGTTGGACGGCATTCCGGCCGCCGACCGCAACAAGCTCGCCGTCATGTATCTTGGCGCCAAAAACAGCACCATCGACAGTTCCAAGGCAACCATCGCCGAAGCCATGACGAAAGGCATCCGCGAGCAGCTCGTCGGCCAAGCCTTTAGGAACATCGATGCCCTGAAACAGGGCCTCGAACTCGAGGGCAGCGACCCCGAAAAGATCAGGGGCGAGCTTGCGGAAATCATGGGGACACTGCACTCGCTTTCCAAACAGGTGCAGCGAAGCGAGAAATCGAATGACGACAAGACCGATGATGACCGAGCAGCCGACAAAACCTGGCAAGACATCTGCAGCCGTTTCAACGAGCTCTCGTCGACGAGGCAAAGCGGCGTGCTAAAGCCGGAAATCAACAAAGCTTTTGGAGAGATTTTTGACCAGTTCGGCGATTTCATTGAGGATGAGATGGTCACTGAGCGCCTGCGACAAGAAAAAGGGGGGAACATCGAGAAGATCACCGCCGAACTGTACGGACGGACGGTGGAAGAGCGCGAACGGATAAAAGAACGCAACCGCGCGGCCGTTGCCGAGGCCATCAAGGAAATGGCCGATGCCCCGCTGATTGACGTCGCGATGATCGAGCAGCTGCACGCAATCAACAACAAAGGAATCGTTCCGAAAAAGTTTTCGAGGATGCGCGACAATCCGGACCAGCCGGTGACGTTCAACAAGCGCCTCGGCCTCCTGGCCGAGGACATCGAGCCGGAAATGGAAAAGATGATTGAACGCGCCAATGACCTTTACGAAAAAAGCATCGTCGAAAACGCCTCGAAGGCAAGCTATGAGATCGGGGCCGCGCAACTCCATAACGACCTCCTCGACATGCACCCCTTCGGAGACCGCAATGGCAGCACATCGCTTCTTTTCCTGGAACTGCTGATGGCCAAAAAGGGCTTTGAGCCGCCGAAGACTCGCGAGAAGAACTATTACAGGAATCTCGCCAACATCGTCGGTTACAACCCCGCAGCGATGGCAGTGATCGGGCACGAGCAATATAAGATTGCCCACGAGTTCGGCCACTACGGGGAAGACACCATGCCCGACGACAAAAAGAAGAGGTACAAAATGATCATGAACCTCATCGGCCTTCGAAAGGACAAGAAAAAAAAGTAGGCGCAAAAAGCGGTCCGATGCGCATCGGACCGCTTTTTATTCTGACGCTAGACCTTCCCGAGCTTCTTCTTGATCTCCGAACCGGCCTTGTCGTACAGGACGATTTCCTGCATGCCGGATTCCATGTCGCGAATGAGCACGGTGCCATCGATGACTTCCTTTTGGCCGAGGATGACGGTGTACTTGGCACCGAGGCGATTGGCGATCTCCAGCTGGCCCTTGAGGGCCCCCTTAGAAAAGTTGGCCGAAGCGTGCACGCCGGAAGCTCGCAGGTCCTCGAACAACATGAAGGCCTTGCGACGGGCGGCATCTCCGAGCTGCGCAAGAAAGATATCCGGCCGGCGGTCGTCCTGGGGCTCAATCTGCTGCGCCTTCAACTGGAGAATCACGCGCTCAACGCCGATGCCGAAGCCGCAGGCCGGCGTAGGGCGGCCACCGAGCTGCTCCACGAGGTTGTCGTAGCGGCCTCCTCCGCCGAGGGCCACCTGGGCCTGCTCGGGGTTTTCGTCAGCAAGCATGATCTCGAAGACGGTGCGGGTGTAGTAATCGAAGCCGCGCACGAGGTGCGGGTTCAGCACGTACGGAACCTGAAGGTCATCCAAATACTCCAACACGCGCATCAAATGGTTCTTGCACTCCTCATCCAGGAAGTCGACGATGTGCGGAGCGCTTTCCTTGATGGGCTGACAACCGGCTTCCTTGCAATCAAGCAGACGAAGCGGGCTCTTGGCCAGGCGGCGCTTGCAATCCTCGCAAATCTGATTGCGCTTGCTCCGGTAGTAGTTGTTCAGTTCCGTCTGATAGGTTTGGCGGCACGAGCTGCATCCAAGGCTGTTGATGTGAATGGCGGTCTTGATGCCGAGCTCCTTATAGAAAAGGTAGGCGAGCAAAATCACTTCGCAGTCCTGCACCGGGCTGGCGTCACCGAAGACTTCCACGCCGAACTGGTGGTGCTGACGGAAGCGACCGTGCTGCGGACGCTCGTAGCGGAACATCGGTCCCCAATAATACATTTTGACCGGCTGCGGCAAGTTGACCATGCCGTGATTGATGTAGGCGCGGACCATCGGCGCGGTGCCTTCCGGTCGCAGGGTGACGTTCTCGCCGCCCTTGTCGATGAAGGAAAACATTTCCTTCTCGACCACGTCGCTCTGTTTGCCGGCCGAACGCACGAAGAGCGAAGTTTCTTCCAGGATCGGAGTGTCCAAACGCTCAAAACCGTAAGCTGCGGTCAACTCCTCGGCCTTGCGGTAAATATGGCGCCAGTACTTCTGTTCGCTGGGCACGATGTCGCGCATGCCGCGGAGAGACTGCGGAGTACCTTTTGTGGACAACGGCTTCAGCGCAGCCTGCGCATCGACAGTCTGCGACTGCCTCTTGGCCGAGGGCCTGCCGTCCGAGGCCTTGGCGAAAGACGGGCCTTTCGGCCGTGCCGGTACTGCCGGTTTTTTCGTTTTGTTTGGCATACTCATTTGAGTGAGGTTCGTACTTTAGGGAAGGGCAATGGGACTGTCGGAAAAGACTTTCATCTTCTCGGGAGGCCATCCTCGGAGCCAGACGCGTCCGACGATGAACGTGCGGGGCACAGGTCCGAACACGCGGGAGTCGAGACTTGCCGGACGGTTGTCGCCCATCAGATAGAATTCATCAGGGCCAAGCTTGGTGTCACGGTCGCCGCCGGTGGCCAACGGACCGAGGTAAGAGGTTTCATCGAGTGCCTTACCGTCTGGATGCTCCTGGTTGTAGATGGTGATCTTACCGTCGCCGACCTTCACGCGTTCCCCCGGCAGGCCGATGACCCGCTTGATGAAAAACTGGCTGGGATCGTTGGGGTAACGAAAAACGACGATGTCACCACGCGAGACGGCATGCAGCCGATAGCCGATCTCGTCGATAATGAGGTATTCGTGGTCGTAGAAGTTCGGTTCCATCGAAGCGCCCTTCACGTAAAAAGGCTGAATGAGGAAGTAACGGACCGGAATGATGATGGCCAAGGAGATGATGACCACGTGGAGCAGCTCGCCGCCAAAAGCAAAAAGGCGGGACACCGTTGAGGGAGCCTTGGGCTGTTCGGCGGCAGGCGGCTTCGGCTCTTCGGACGACGGCATGGTTTCAGACATGATATATAGGAAAAAATGTGCCTCGGCTCAATGTTGGTGGTGGACGTTGGTGGGATCGAACCACCGACCTCTGTCGTGTGAGGACAGCGCTCTAACCAGCTGAGCTAAACGTCCTTATTGACGCATTCTAGGCGCACAGTACAGCAAAGATAGCATAAATCTGTCAATGTGCAAATATGACCCCGTGGTGGACAATCGAGGCCTTGCAGTTTCTTCGTTTTTGCGTAAGATAAGAGCATGAATTCCGTTAAAGTGGACCTTCTGTCCCCAAGCGGCGACGCCCAAAAAGAAGCTGTTCGCACCGGCCGTTTGCCGGTGAAGTTTTTTTTATCTCCGTTGTTGCTGATTGCCGCCTTCGTCGGATCGTTCGCCGTCGGTCGAGTCACCCAATCGCAGGCCGGCACGTTCGCCATGTCCGGCCTCGACAACATTCCGCTCATCGGACAGATGCGCCACCTCATCAGCAGTCCTGACCGTCAATTGCAGGGCGAAGGAGATGGCCGCATCAACATCCTGCTCCTTGGCATGGGCGGTGACGGTCACGACGGCGCGAATCTCACCGACACCATGATGGTGGCCAGCATTGACCCCGTCAAAAACAAGGTGGCGATGCTTTCCATTCCCCGCGACCTGCTGGTACCGCTGCCCGGTCATGGCTGGCAAAAGGTCAATGCAGCCAACGCTTTCGGCGAAATAGAGTCGAGGGGCAACGGCGCCGATTTTTCCCGCACCACGCTGGAAGGACTGTTAGGCATCAGCATCCCCTACTACATCCGTGCGGACTTCGCCGGTTTCAAGAGCGTCGTCGACTCCGTTGACGGCGTGGACGTGTACATAGACCGCAGCTTCACCGACTACACCTACCCCACCACCAGCGCCTCCGGCACGGACAACTTCGGCGTGCAGGTCATCTCCTTCAAGAAGGGCTGGACGCACCTGAGCGGCAGTGACGCGCTCAGGTACACGCGCTCGCGCCACGGCAACAACGGCGAGGGTTCGGACTTCGCCCGCGCCGCACGTCAGCAAAAAGTGCTCTCGGCCCTCAAGGACAAGCTGCTCACCGCCGCTACTTTCAAAAATCCGACCGTCATCACCAACACCTTGGCTGCGCTGCAGTCCAACATCACCACGAACTTGCAGATCGGCGAAATTCTCCGACTTGCCGGCGTGGCCCACAGGATCAAGTCCACGGACATCTCGCACAAGGTCGTCGACGCCAGCGCAGGTTCCCCCCTCACCGAGAGCGTCTACGGCGGCGCCTACGTGCTGGTACCCCGCAACGACGACTGGAGCGGACTGCGCACTCTCGCCGCCAATGTCTTCAGCATCGGCACGACCGACACGACCGACGTGCCAAACCCGGCCCTCGCCGCAACAGCCGCTCCTGCCGTCTCCGCCCCCGCGCAAAAACCGCGTGTCGAAATCCAGAACGGCAACGGCACTCCCGGACAGGCGCAGACTTTCGGCAAAAAACTGGTTGCGGACGGTTTCCAAATCGTGAAAATCGGCAACGCCGATTCCTTCGGCTATGACGAATCAGTCATCTTCGACCTCACTCATGGGAAAAAAGGCGAAGAACTGGCCAAACTTAAGACTGCCACCAATGCCACCAAGACCAAATCCGGACCCCCTGGAGGGCTTGCCGAAAGCGGGTCAAATGGTGTAGATTTCGTCTTCGTCATCGGAAAGAATGCACTTTAAGGTAAAAGGCCAAAAAAGCGCTGTTTTAACACAAAAAATATGGATCAACGCCACACTGCCACGCCGGTCATCGCCATCGTCGGACGCACCAATGTCGGAAAATCGACGTTGTTTAACCGTCTGCTCGAGACTCGCAAGGCCATCACTTCCAGCGAAGCCGGCACCACTCGCGACATCAACTTCGGCCACTGCTACTGGCGCGACACCATCCTCACCGTCATTGATACTGCCGGTTTGGACCTCACCTCCGACGCGGCAACGGACAAGAACCTCACGCGCCAAGCCAAGATGGCGATGAAAAAAGCCGACATCATTTTGTTCGTCGTCGACGCTCCGTCAGGACTCAATCCGATGGATCGCGCTTTTGCCAGGCATCTTCAAAAATCAAAGAAGAACGTGATCCTCATTGCCAATAAGGCTGACAACCCGGGCAAGCGCCGCATCGCCATGGATCCGGAATGGCTCAAGCTCGGCTTCGGCGAACCGCTCCCCCTCTCCGCGACCAACGGTACGGGCGTAGGCGACATGTTGGACATCGTCTATGCCCAACTCGCTGAAGATAAGCGCGTGGGCCAGGAAGTCCCGCAGATCGATATTCGCGTGGCCATCATCGGCCGCCCCAACGTCGGCAAGTCATCGCTGCTCAATGCGCTGGCCGGCGAAGACCGCGTCATCGTCAGCGAAGTCGCGCACACCACCAAGGAGCCGCAAGACACGTTGCTCACCTACGAAGACGAGAAGGGGGCCAAGAAGAACGTCCTGGTCATCGACACCGTCGGTATCCGCAAAAAGGCGCGCGTGGCGCCGGGCATCGAGAAGATCGGCGTGCACATGAGCCTCGAAGAGCTCAAGCTGGCCGACGTTGCCATCCTGATGGTCGACGCCACCCAGGGCATCGACGTGCAGGAAAAGAAACTAGCCGGCCTGATCGAGGACTTCAGCGGCGGCATTCTCATCGTGGTCAACAAGTGGGACAAGGCCGAAGAACTCAAACTGGGCAAGGCCGAGGAATACGTCCAATACGTCTACGGTCAAATTCCCTTCTTCGCCTGGGCGCCGGTCGCCTTCGTAGCCGCAAAAACGGGAGCTCGCGTCAGTCGCCTGCTGAGCTACGTCACCGAGATCGCCGCCAAACGGGAAAAGGTCGTCCCTCAAGAAGAGCTCGACACCTTCGTCGCCCAACTCAAAAAGAAGCATCACGCGCTCTTCGCCGAGGGAGGCGATCGCTTTGGGAAAATCGGCAACCGCCCCAAGGTATACGGCATGACGCAGGTCGGCACCAAGCCCCCAACCTTCATGCTGGTAGTGCATGACAAGGAAACGCTGCATCCCAGCTTCATACGTTTCGTCGAGAACCGGATGCGTGAGCATTTCGACTTCCAAGGGACGCCGGTGCGCGTGTTGGCTCGTGAGATTGACTAACGTTATCGGAGGGCACTGGGCCTGTGAGAGGCTCACCCCACGCGTACGTAATTGACGGCTGGATCGTTCGCGCACGTCCGTTGCGATGACGTTGCGTGACGGCGCAATCATGATAGACTTTCGCTGACACGAACAACCACACTCGCAACAATCGCATGAAACTTATCGTTGGATTGGGAAATCCCGGAGCGCAATACGAGAGGACTCGGCATAATGCCGGCTTTCGTGCGGTTCGGGCTTTTCATACCCTGCACGTTGACGCTTTTGACGGATGGAAGCGGAAATTTGAGGCTGAGGTTTCGGAAGGGCGGATCGGCAACGAGAAGGTCGCCCTGATGCTGCCGCAGACTTTCATGAATCTTTCTGGCGATGCGGTGGCTCATGCGGTGGGATTTTGGAAGATTGCTCCGGCCGACGTGATTGTCGTTTACGATGAGCTCGACATTCCGCTGGGGAACATTCGCATTCGAACCTCGGGGTCGGCGGGCGGACACAACGGCATCAAGTCCGTCATTGAGCGGTTGGGCACTCCGGATGTGCCGCGCATCCGAATCGGGATTGGCACAGAGCGGGCCAAACTGGTGCCATCCGAGGACTTCGTGCTTGAGAAGTTCAGCCAGGACGAAGAAATCGATCTGGGCAAGGCCATCGAGAATGCGGTGAAGGCCCTGCACGTGACGCTGACCGAAGGGATAGAGGCGGCATCCAACTTATACGGGAAATAGAGGGGGTCGCTTCGGCGGCCCTCTTTATATAAGGGGAGGGTCAGGTCTTGGGATGCGGGATTTGGCGTTTCCCGCATCCCAAGACCTGACCACACTTGACACCCCCGCCAGGCTTCCTCTATAGTCCGGCCCCATGGACGCACCGATGCCCGACAAGCAACGTCCAACCGACGAAATAACGGTCATTCGCCTTGGCGACGACCGCTATCCTCCCCTGCTCCGACAGATTGCCAAACCGCCGTTGCGACTCTTTGTTCGCGGCTCCGTAACAGCGTTGACGCACCATTGCTCGGTGGCCTTCGTAGGCACGCGCAAGATGACATCGTACGGCTCGGCGGCAGTTCGGCTGCTGGTGGGGCCGGTGGCTCGCGCTGGGGCCCGCATCGTGAGCGGGCTGGCTCTCGGAGTCGACGCGGCGGTGCATGAGGCCACGGTAGATGTCGGAGGCATCACCGTCGCAGTGTTGGCCGGCGGAGTCGACGACGACAGCGTTGGTCCGAAGGCAAACCTTGGTCTAGCCAGGCGTATTATCGCCAACGGTGGCGCCTTAGTCTCGGAGATGCCGCCGGGCACCAACGCAGCCAAGTTCGGCTTCCCGCTTCGCAACCGCATCGTCGCCGGCATGACCTGCGGAACGGTGGTGATCGAGGCTGCAAAAAAATCCGGCGCGCTCATCACCGCCTACCTGGCACTCGATGCCAACCGCGACGTCTATGCCGTCCCCGGCCAGATCACCTCGGCGATGTCCGGAGGCGTGAACGACCTGCTCCTGCACGGCGCCACGCCGCTGCTCGAAGCCGCGCAAATCCTCAATGCCTACGGCCTGGCCACCACGGCGCTCGACCCAAAGGACATCGTCGACGAACGCGAACGCGTCGTCTACGAATGCCTGATCGACTCCCCAAAGTCAGCCGACGACCTTTCCGAGGAAACCGGCTTCTCGATGCGAGAAATACTGGCCGTCACTACGGCGCTGACGCTCAAAAATCTGATCAGCGACGACCGCGGAACCTTCATCAAGAATTGACAGGCACGACGAATGACGGCTACGCTGTCATCAATCTCGTTTTCCCAATATACATGCCACGCATTACGAAAAAATCTTCCACGAAAAAACCTGCGAAGAAATCCGCGGCGAAGTCGCATGGAAAATCGCTGGTCATCGTCGAGTCCCCCACCAAGGCCAAGACCATTTCCAAATTCCTTGGTCACGGCTTCAAGGTGCTTTCTTCATTTGGTCATGTCCGCGACCTCCCCAAGAGCAACATCGGCGTCGATACCGAACATGACTTCGAGCCGGTCTACGAAATTCCTGACAGGGCAAAAAAGCACGTCGAGGAAATCAAGGATGCCGCGGCAAAAGCCGACGTCATCTATCTGGCATCCGACGAAGACCGCGAAGGAGAAGCCATCTCCTGGCATTTGCTGAACCTCCTTACGGAGAACGGAGTCCCCGCAGACAGGTTCAAGCGCATCACCTTTCACGAAATCACCAAGGAGGCCATCGAAAAAGCGCTGGAGAACCCGCGCAAGCTCGACGTCCGCATGGTCGACGCGCAACAGGCACGCCGCGTGCTCGACCGTCTCGTCGGCTACAAGCTTTCTCCTTTCCTGTGGAGCAAGATCACCTTCGGGCTGTCCGCGGGCCGCGTGCAATCGGTGGTCGTGCGCCTTATCGTGGAACGCGAACGCGAAGTGCAAAAATTCATCGCACAGGAATATTGGTCGATTCAGGCGTTGCTCGCCAAAAAAACGGGCGAAGACACCCTGCTCGTCCGCCTCGTCAAGAAGAACGGCGA
>JAHFIW010000032.1 GCA_023246195.1 bacterium | reverse complement strand
GCTGCGCGACCGCCTGCGGCTTGACTCGCACGTCTTTGAGTACCGTCGACTTGGGTGCGCGGGGACGCATGGCGCGTGCGGTCGGCGAGAGCCAGACGGCAATGGCGGCACGAAGCGGCAACTTGCGTCCAGTCGCCGGCAATTCCGAGGCCGGCGAAAAAGAAGGCGTTTCTACGGCCGGCTTATGCCGCGGTTTGGGCATCGTCGGCATGTAGTCGGCGAGCGGCGCGATTTTTTCGTTGACGGCCTGTCCGGGAAGTTGCGCCAGGTGCATCACGGCCAGAACGACAAGATGCAGCATGCGCAAGACAGTCAGCTCAGCTAACGGATGTTCGTTGAAAAAACGCGAGCTGGTGATGCGCACTGCCTGTTGCATGGTGGTGGCGCCGGCCGGCGGAAAGTCCTTCCAGCCGCGCGGGCGGATGGACAGCGTGCGCATTCGCAAGTCGTGCAGATGGATGTACTCGTCGAGCATGTGACGAAGGCGGCCGAACACGCCGCGCGGCGGCATTACCGGCTTCGCCATCGGTTTCGCGGGCGCGGACAGCGCCGTCACTCTTCCGTGCAGGCTCACCTGATGCTGCGAGGGTCGCGGCATCGAGCCGGTCTTCGTTTCACGAACGGCAACGCCACCCTCATGATGAGGGTGGACAGGTGCGCCGTGCGGGGCGCTGCCGTCTGGTGTGAACGAAGTTTTTAGCATGGGAGCCAAGACGTTAACGCGTGATCCTGCGTGCGTGGTAAGCCTGCAACGTTTGTCGTGCGCAGCGCGTCCAGTCGAATGTTGCCGCGCGGCGAGCGCCTCTGGTGATGAGGTCGGTTCGTAATGCCGGGTCGTCAGCCATTTTTGCAAGCGCTTCGGCGATGGCTGCGGGATCCTTGGGGTCAAAGTACAGCGCGGCGTCGTCCAGTATTTCCGGCATGCAGCTGGCCTTGGAGGAAGTTACCGGAAGGCCGTGGCACATGGCTTCCAGTGGCGGCAGGCCGAATCCTTCGCAGAGCGAGGGGAAGACGTAGAACGAAGCGGTGTCATAGAGGGCAGAAAGCTCTTCGTCCGTAGCGTGGCCGAAGAAAGTCACCTTTTCGTTCTGCCCGCGACGCGTTGATTCGTTTTTGAGCCGGTCATAGAAATAATCCTCGGTGCCGACCAGCACCAGTTGCCAGTCCGCGTGATCATTTTTCCTAAAGGCCGCGAACGCCTCCATCAAACGTTCCAGATTTTTGTGCGGATAGGCGTTGCCGACGTACAGCGCGAAAGGTTTCTTGATGTCCTCCCGCAGGGGAGAGACATTCGGCCTTTTCTCCAACGACGAGGCGCAGGCTTCGTAAGTGACGACGATGTCTTTTTGTTTTGCGAACGGGAATCGTTCGATGATGTCGTTTTTTGTGGCGTGGGAAACAGTGATGACCGTCTCGGCGTCGGCGATGGCTCGGCGGATGACCAGACGGTACAGCTGGAACTTTATCCAGAACAGCAGCGGTCCGAGTTTGGTGGCGCGGGTCGTCGGGTGCGAGAGCAGAATCAGGTCATGCACGGTGACGACGAACGGCCGGCGGTAAAAAAACGGGACGTTGAAGTGCGGGAAGTGCATCAGGTCCAGGCGGTGACTCTTGAGCAGCTTCGGGTAGAGCAGCTGTTCGCGCCAGGTATACCACGGGAATTCCGCCAGCACCTTTGTGAAGCGGGGATTCTTGGGAACGTACGAAGCGAAGTTCGAAGCTCTCAAAAAAATCACGTAGTCGTTGTCATCGTCGATCTTTTCCAGATGCGAAATGAGCTCGCTGGTGTAGCGTCCCAGACCCTTGCCGATGGATCCGTAAAAGCGGGCGTCGATGCCGATGCGCATGGGCGTATCTGTGACAGGAAATGGTTCAAAAAATGACCCTCGCTTACCCGCCTATTATAACAGAATATACAAGCCGAAATGCGCTCATTTCTCCACAAAAGTGGATAAGTATTCCCGCATCAGCGGCTATATTGTAATGCATGCATAAGCGGTATTTTCTGGCCCTATAAACTTCGCAATCTAGCCAAATCCGTGACGGGAGAGTAAGAGATATACATGGTTGCCGTACCTAAACCCACTTTCGCCGAAGAACGCGCCCTTATTGCCCGTGGCATCACCTTGATTGCCGGCGTGGACGAGGCTGGTTGCGGTTGCTGGGCGGGTCCGGTGTTTGCGGCAGCGGTCATGTTGCCGCTTAATTCGCGTATTGGCCTGGTGCGTGATTCTAAGACGCTCTCGGTCTCGCAGCGCGAGGGATTGATTGGGCGTATCAAGGAAGAGGCGACGGCCTGGGCGGTGGGAACCGCGACCGCTGCGGAAATTGACACTTTGAACATCCGTCGCGCTGGGGCATTGGCCATGAAACGCGCGATTGAAGGTTTGGCGATACGTCCGGAGTTCGTGCTTTCAGATGCCTTTAAGATTCCGGAGCTTGGCATCGACCAGAAGAACATCATTCGCGGTGACCTTAAGGTAAAGTCCATTGCGGCGGCGTCGATTATCGCAAAGGTGGCGCGTGATGCGCACCTGCGCGTGCTCGATGAGAAATATCCCGGCTACGGTTTTGCCGCGCATAAGGGTTATGGCACCAAAGTGCATCAGGCTGCGCTGACGGCGCTCGGACCATGCGCTGAGCATCGGATGTCGTATGCGCCGGTGAAGGCAGCCGTGCTGCACATTGAAAAGGCTCGGGACTGAGAATCGGCAGCAACCTTGACAATTAAGCTAAAATTACCTACGGTTCTCGCGCGTTTGCTGCCAGAGGAGAGAAACATGAGCACGAAGAAACGGAGCTACCTGGCCGAGGCCCTGCACGGCCTGATTGCCGAAAGCGGCGTATTCGAAGAGAACACCTGGTACGGCGTCATCTCGCAACCAGATCACGGAGAGAAACAGCTTGCCGAGGCAAGGGAGAGAATGAGGCGCTGGTTCGACGATGAAGAGCTGCCGACACCGGAGGAGTTGCGCGTTATCGTGTCGTTCGCTTCCAGGGCCGAGGAGACCGTCGTCAACTGGCTGTGGCGCGCCGAGGGCGCCAACCTCGAGCGCGCGATCGCCCTGCGCGATCGTTGGAAGCAGGGAAAATACCGCTTCGCGTTGGAAGAGTCGTTGCAGAAGTTGCTGTGGGCGATGGGCCTGACGCTTCTGAACGACGGCGACGCGGTCGAGAAGGCGCTTTTGGCGCAAGTGACCAAACGCGTTCCCGGCGCACGGACATTGGCCGAGTATGCCTATCTTCCCGCGTACGCCGAGTGCCTGATGGCAGGCATCGACAAGATGTCGGTTCAGCATCTGGCTGCCGGCGCGGAAGGCTTCGACCGCTTCATTCGCGAACACCTCGCGCGTGCGGAATCGAAAAAGATCCCGTAATTCGGCCGTCACTTTCCATGTTGAGACTTCGCGCGCATGCGCGGGAGTCTCAATTTTTTATTTCAATCACGCCTCGATTTCGCGCCGCCAATTTCCGTAAAGACTTTTTCCAGCATCGCGGCGCTCTTGTCCCATGAGAAATTTTTTGCCAGCGCCATGCCACGCTCGCGCAGGGCTGCGGCCAATCTCGCGTCGCTCATCACTGAACGCATCGCTTCCGCGATCGAATCGGCTGATTCGGGTTTTACCAGCAGTCCGGCATCGCCCATGACTTCGCCCAGCGATGAGACGTTGCTGGCGATGACCGGCGTACCCACGGCCATGGATTCCAGGGGCGGCATGCCGAAGCCTTCGTAGAACGACGGGTAGACTAGGGCGATGGCCCCGGCGTAAAGCGCCGGCTTGTCTTTATTGTCTACGTAGCCAAGAAAATGGATCCGGTCGCGCTTCTTGGAATGCTCGGCTCGACGGAAAATGTCCTCGTAGAGCCAGCCTTTTCTGCCGGCGATTACGATGTCGGCATCGGCATCGAGACGGTCGTACGCTTCGATGAGGCCCGTGATGTTTTTGCGCGGCTCGAGCGCGCCGAGGAACAGGAAGTACGGCTTGTGCAGTCCGAGGCGACGGCGTAACTCCGTGACGACGGATTCCGTTTGCGGCACAAACGAGGCGTCCGCCGCCGGACTCACTGTGAAAATTTTTTGCGCGTCGATGCCGAACGTCTCGATGACATCTTGCTTGGTGTGTTCTGAAACGGCGATGACGGCCGCCGCGTCATGCAGCAGGCGGGGCACGTTTACCAGTCGATGCCAGGCGCGCTGCTTCGCCGAAAAAAACTGCGGAGAGCGGATGAACGAGAGGTCATGCACGGTCACCGCGTAGGGAAGTCGCGTGGCAAGGAAGTTGAGATTCGGAAGATAGGCCGCGTCGGCTGGTCCGGCGAGACGTTCAATCCTCGGACGCCTCAAAAAAGCAATTGAGGCGTTCAGCAAACGGTTGGGATAGTGCGAAAAGCGAGATTGGAGATGCGGGGATTCGGATACATGCAGTCCAGAGAAAAGTGCGCGGAGTGCGGACGGACGTCCGTTGCCGAAAAGCACGTAGTCATGCGTCTGACGTCGTGCCAGCGCAGCGAGAACCTCCGCGGCGTAGGTGCCCACGCCGCCGCGCCGGCCTTCCATCATGGGGCGAACATCGACGATGACGCGCATGCGCGGAGTTTGAGGGCGGAATAAAAGTCTAGCGTCGTCCCGTTCCCGACAAGGCAAAGTTTCGCGCTTCGGATTCCCGGAACTTCGGGTCCGCAAACCCGCACCCGCTTTCCTCGCCGTGCCATTCTTTCAGGGAAGACTCCACGTATTCCCTGATGCGCTCCTTGAACGCCTCGGTATCGTAAGCGAGCGCATGCTCGCGGATGACCTTAGGGTCAAACTGCGTGGGGTCAAAGCGCACGATCTGGTTGGACAGCTCTTCCCAGCTTTGTTCCTCCAGGAACAGGCCGGTGACGCCATCAACCACCGTTTCCGTCGCGCCGCCCTTGCGGTAGGCGATGACCGGACGGCCCGACGCCATGGCTTCGACGGCGGTGATGCCGAAGTCTTCCTCTTGAGGGTGGATGTAGGCGATGGACTTGGCATACAGGTCGGCTTTCTGTTTTTCGCCGACACGTCCGAGGAACTCGATGTTTGCGCTTGCGGAGGCCTTCAGGCGCTTCATTTCCGGACCTTCGCCGAAAATCTTGAGCGGAATGCCAAGCTTGTTGAAGGCTTTCACGACGACGTCGAGACGCTTGTAGGCGACCAGGCGTCCTCCGGCCAAATAATAGTTCTCGATTTTTGGCGCGATGTAAAAGCGGGAAGTTTCCACCGGCGGATGGATGATATCGCTGCCGCGCTGATAATATTTGCGAATGCGGCGATTGACGGTGTCGGAGTTTGCGATGAAGCGGTCGACGCGTTCGGCGGCCAAGCGGTCCCAGACGCGGATGTCGGTCAGCATCATCGGCACCAGCTTGCGGAGAAATGACGGCAAGCCTATCTCGTTCACGTACGAGTGCATGTCGGACCACAGGTAGCGCGTAGGCGTGTGGCAGTAGCACAGGTGCAGCGTATCCGGACGCGTGATGACCCCCTTGGCAAAAGCCGAGGTGCTCGAGAGGACCACGTCGTAGCCGGCCAGGTTGTGATGTTCCGTCGCGGTGGGCATCAGCGGCATGAACCACTTGTAGTGCTTGAGCGCGAACGGCACATTCTGCAAAAATGACGTGCGGATGTCCTTGCCGCGGAAGCTGGAACCCATCGTTTCCTTATCATGCAGTAACGCGAACGTCGGCGCTTCTGGCCAGACTTCCTGAAAAGCCTGAAGTACGCGTTCAGCGCCGCCATCTTGCACCAAATAGTCGTGAACAAGCGCGATCTTCATAGCGTTTTAGGAGGCTCCCTTGCGGATGAGTACCACCATGGGCGTCCGAAGCAAAATTGCCAAGTCGAGCCACGGCGACCAGTTCTCGATGTAGTACGTGTCGAGCCGGACTTCTTCGTCGAAGTTGAGGTCGGCGCGGCCGGAAACCTGTGCCATGCCGGTGATGCCCGGCTTGATGGTCAGGACGCGGCGCTGGCGGTCGTCATACTTCGCGACTTCTTCCGGAAGATGCGGACGCGGACCGACGAGGCTCATCTTGCCCATGAAAACCAGGAAAAATTCCGGCAGTTCGTCGATGGACCATTTACGGATGAGCTTGCCGACGCGGGTCACGCGCGGGTCATCCTTGATCTTCACCAGCGGCCCGTCGGCGCGGGTGTCCAGGTGCGAAAGTTCGCCATAGCGCAGCTGGTGCGTATTGGGTCGCATGGAGCGGAACTTGAAGTAGCGGAAGGGGGAGCCGTGCTCGCCCACGCGCGTCACCGGCGAGCCGTCATCAAGATGCGAGAACAGCACCGGACCGTCGGAATCCAGCTTGATGGCGATGGCCGTGAGCAGCATGATCGGCGAAGTGATGATGATCAGCAGCAGCGAAACGATGATGTCGAAACTGCGCTTGAAGATCCTGCCCCAGCCGCTCAGTCGCGTGCCTTTGATCTCGATGATGGGGATGCCGGCAACGGTGCCGATATCGATGTTCTTGGCATGCGTGGCCAAAAGGTCGGCGGAATATTTGAAGACGAGGTGGCGCGACTGTGCGAAGCCGAGCGCCCGGGCAAGCGAGTCGCGGTCGATGGACGGGTCGGTGACGATGATTTCGTCGAGTTCCCGTTTGGCGACGATCTCGTCGAGCGCCTTCACCGTGACGTCATCGAAGAACGGCGCGCGTTTGACGATCTGGTACCCAATCGCCGCGTTGCTCGAAAATGCGCCGACCAGCAAGTCCGTGGTGCGGTCATCGCCGCCGATGATGGCAACTTTGCGGATGCCCACGCCCACGCGAATCAGCGTGCGTTGCAAAAGGCGTATGGCAATGCGTCCGCAGGCCACGTACAGGAACGCCAGCCCCCAAGCCGCGAGTACGATGAAGCGCGAAGTGAACAACGCTCCATCGAAGAAGATAAGCACCACCACCGCCATGGTCGCCGCCGAGGAGGCCAACAAGATGCGTGAGACTTCCGATTTGAGTTTGCGCGCGCCCGAGACGGCATACAGTCCGGCGAGCGCGAAACACAGCACGAAAACGCCGGCAGCGATGGCCGAGACAATCAGGAAATGCGAAAGCGGGATTAGCAGCACTGCAGGCCTGATGGCCGCGAAGGCTCCAAAGCGGAGGTTGTGCGCGGTAAGCGCCGCCGCGAAGACGAGCAAGTAGTCCAAGGGGACCAAAATAGCCGTAAATGCCAGTTCGGACTTCTTCATATGACCTACCTATTTTAAAGGGAAGGGGGAATAAGGGCAATGTGCGTATCTTATGAGTCCGTAGACGCTTAGTTCGCCATAAAAGCGGGATTTTCTTTGCTTTATATTGACAAAAACCCCATTTCGGCTATACTCCATCTCGTCCTAGAAATGGGACCGCAACATGGTTTGCCAGACGATCGCCCCAGCTCGCAAGAGTCGGGGAGGAAAGTCCGAACACCCCCTGACGTAGGGAAGTGGATAGCTGCTAACGGCAGCCGGGAGTAAGGATATCGAACGTTCCCTCGGGTACCGAAAGGTGACGAGAAAGCGTTTGATGACCCCAAGCCCAGGGAGAGTGCAACAGAGAATACACCGCCCAACTGCGGCAACGCGGAGGGTAAGGCTGAAATCGTGGGAGGCCGAAGCAACGGCCCGACCCCTCGTCGCGCAAGCGACGAACGGGAGCAAGAGCCCACGCGGCATGCCTCGAGAGAGGTACCGTGGAAAACCCCATCCGGTGCAAGAGCAAATTTGGTAGCTCGCAATAGGGTCTCGCAAGAGACTCGACGAAGATCATGCGCAAGCATGACTCAAGAGAGATGATCGTCCACGTCGTGAGGTACGGCCCTTCGGGGACTGGCCTCATGACGCGACAAAATTCGGCTTATCGGCAGACCAAAAACCCCTTCTCGCAAGAGAGGGGGTTTTGCGTTCAGGTAAACGATTTTCCGTCGAAGCGCAATGCCATCAGCCAGCGGTTTACGCGTTTGTCTTTCGGTCCGTCCGTGTCCCACCAAAGCTGGATGAATCGGCCGATGCGCATCTTGCGGCGACCGTCACCGTCGACTTCCGGATCCATCATGTACACGTGGTCGCGGGTGACGTGGTAGATGACCGAGAAATGATCTTCGACCTTGTCCTTCCCTGGCGTGAATTTCCACTTGATGGGGCCGCCGGTCGGTGAGTACCAGCCGACGATGACCGGTAACCGTTCCTTTAGGATGAGGCGACGTAAGTCCTCGATTGACGCGCCAGCCTTCGTCAGTACGTTCGCGCCGAGCGTCTTGGCCCCCCTGATCAGGCCGGCATGATCGGTGCCGGCTTTTGATGTCGTGCCGCAGAGTTTGCCGAGGAGCAGCTCGTCGTATTCGCGACCAAAGTGGGAGCAGATTATTTTCAGGCTCGCGGGTCCGCAATGTGCGGGGCGTTGCCGGAACGGCTTCATGACGAGCGGACGATCATCGCGCATCCTCTGTCGCGCGTACAGTTTTCGTTCGGCTTCGGTGGCAAGCGCATGGGCTTGGTCATATGACATTCCGGCGGCCATCGATCGGCGTTCGTGCAGTTCGTGAAACAGGGTGTTCGGCATTTCTCTGGAATCTTGGCGCATGTCGATCCAGACTTCGTTCTTGGGAACGTAGTCGTATACCAGATCGTGACCGCCGAAGATGAACCAGGGGTCGATGTGCCGCCGCACGATTTCGCCTCGGACGTACCGGACGTGCAAGGCTCCCCGCTTCTCGCTGCGTACGATAAAGGCCGGAATTTGGCCTTTTTTAGTGAGATTTTTTTGCAGCCAGGCTCGGGTGTCGCGTCCGTTCAGCGAAGCCAGCCGGCGTTCAGCCCGCTGCACCCTGCGAAGAAAGGCAAGCTCTTTTACGAAGTTGCCGTCGATCCAGATTTCATCTTTGGGAACGTAGGGGTGCGGTGCGGAACCGGGGCGTTCAAGCATGCGCGCGTACTCCTCGATGATGTCGAGGTCCGGAAAAAGAGTGCGGAGCGCGAATCCGTTGACGACGCGAATCTTCTTTTTCATGTTATCGGACACCAATCGTTTTTCGGACGTCCTTCATGGTGGCTTTGGCGATTTTTTGCGCCTTCTTTGCGCCGGCCGCGAGGATGCGGCGGACTTTCTCCGGATTCTTGGCGAGGATGGCGCGGTTTTTGCGGAACTCCGCGAAGTGTTCGGCTATGCGTTGGGCTACCAGCATCTTGAGGTCGCCGTAACGGATCGGTTGCGCCGCAAAAATGCGGTCGGCCTCGTCTTCCGAGCCGAAAATCTTGAGCATGGCGAGCAGGTTCCACACGCCAGCCATGCCGCGGAGTTTTTCGTCGTCCGCGTGCGAGTCCGCGTGCGTCTGCATGGCATGCTCCAGTTCTTCTTCGGTCATGGAGATGATGCCGGTGGCCTCGGTCACGGCGCGTTTGAGCTTGTTGGCGATTTCCTCGGGGGAGTCAGTCAGCGCCACATAGGATTTTTCTCCCAGTGACTTGGACATCTTTTTGAGGGGGTCGGTGATGCTGCGGAGCTTCGGCACGTCGGTGAGCATCGCCTTGGTTTCGGGAAAGTAGGTGTCGTATTTGTTGTTGAAGAAGCGCCCAACGTCACGGGTGAGTTCAACGTGTTGCACCTGATCCACGCCGACGGGAATAAGTTCTCCCTTGTATAACAGGATATCGGCTGCCTGGAGAACCGGGTAGTCGAATAGTCCCATGTTGATGTTCTTATCCTGCTGGCCGGCCTTGTCTTTGAACTGCGTCATGCGTTCCAGGAACGACACTGGCGTGACGGTGTTGAAGATCCAGCAAAGCTCGGTGTGCTCCGGCACGTGCGACTGCACGAAAAACGTGCATTTTTTTGGATTAATGCCCAAGGCCAACAAGTCGATGGCCAAGTTCATGACCTGTTCGCGCTTTTCCGCGGAGTCGTAGTCTCCGGTAATCGAGTGGTAGTCGGCGATAAAGAAAAGGCAGCGATACCCCTTATTTTGCAGACGAAGCCAGTTCTGGACGGCTCCAACATAGTTGCCAATATGCAGGCGACCGGACGGCTGGATACCGGAAACGACGATAAGCTTGGATTTTTGAGTAGCCATATGCGGGAAGTATAAGGGGAGAAGTCTGCGGAGGCAACGTGCGCAACGTGGAATCGTGCTTTTCCACAGATTTAGCCATTTAAAATCTCTATTTTTTGCTACAATGAAACAAAATATGAACTCAGACGCTATGGGTCCGTTAAGGCGCTGAAAGGTCGACTTTATCCACAAGAAGTGTTGTTGAAGAAAATATATGCAGCTAAAGAATGCCGCAGGGAAAATCTCAACAGTCATCAGCATGTTGGTGATGGCTGCGGTGCTCTTGCGGGGCATTGCATTTGCCGTTCCTTCGGCACAGGCGCTGACGATTGCCGACGGCATGGCCGCCACGGACGTGCTCGGACCAAATAACGGCACTATTAGCTATGGGCTGCACACATATGGCCTTGGCGAAATTGGCACCGGCGCGTCTGGTGTCGCCTACGACTCCGTTCATAACCGTACTTTCATTGCGGATACGTTGAATAACCGCGTTTTGGAGTTCGATACCACGTCTATTTCTGATGGAATGAATGCCAGTCACGTGCTTGGCCAATCCAGCTTGATAACCAGCAGCAGCGGCACCACGGCCACCACGATGAATCATCCTCTTGGCCTTGCCTACGATACGGCGAACGATCGCCTGTTCGTGAGCGATACGTCAAACGTTCGCGTACTCGTCTTTAACCTTTCCGGCGGCATTACCGACGGCATGAGCGCGAGCAATGTCATCGGTCAGTCCGTCTTTACTGCGCATGCGGGAGGTACGACGGCATCGACTTTTCTTAAACCGATCGGCTTGGCCTATGACGCGTCTGGCAACAGGTTGTTTGTCGTAGATAAGGACAACAGTCGCGTTCTGGTATTTAACGGCGCGGCAATTACCGACGGCATGAGCGCGAGCAATGTCATCGGTCAGGTTGACTTCATTTCAGGCGTTGCCAATACGACGCAGAACACGCTGTGGTTGCCGGTCGGCATCGCCTTTGATTCGGCAAATAACCGCCTCTTTGTCGGTGATGACGGAAACTGGCGCGTCATGGTATTTAATGCGGCGGCGATCCCCCTGAACAACTTGGCCGCGACGCACGTACTGGGCCAGCCGGACTTCGTGACGAGCAATAATTGGGGGACTACCATCGCCAGCATTTACAGCACGGACGCGCTCGCTTACGACGCGACGGGCAATCGTCTTTTTGTCACCGACAGTTTCCATAATCGGGTCATGGTGTTCAACGGTGCGGCGATTGCCGATAACA
>JAHFIW010000005.1 GCA_023246195.1 bacterium | reverse complement strand
TGCGTACAGTATACCGTTTTTCGCACTGATTTTCAAGCGGCCCGCAATGATGGCGAGGCACAAAAAAAGACCCGAGAGGGTCTCTTGTAAAGCCGCATTCAGTCGTCTTCGTCGCAGTTGCCTACACTGCGCATGAACAGCACCAGCTCGGCGTTCTCCTTGGCGGACTGCTCACGCATGGCAATCAGCATCACGCGAGCCTCCCGCACGAGCACCTTCATCAAGCCGGGCAACGGACGGGAAATGCCTGCGGCGTAACGCCCCATGCTCGACAAGGGCACCATCTCGACCTTGCTGGCGAGCAACCGGGCGAAGTTGTCACCGCTGCGGACGAATACCGCCTGCAGCAGCGCCGAACGCATGACCTCGTCGAACGGAGGATTCACGCCATCCCAGTTCTCGATCGACGCGACGAAGGCGTCGAAATCGAGTTCTACTTCTTTCTTTGCCATGACTACACCTTTTTCTTCGCTGAGTAGAACACGAACGCGGCAAGCGCAGCCAAGTCCGCGAAGACCAGCACGAAAGCGACGACGCTCGCGACCCTAGTGCCGAAGAGAAGCCAGAAAATCGCCGCAATGACGGCAATCGCCGGAAAAATCAGCCGGAAAAACTTTGAGTAAAGAGCGAGTAACGGCGCAACTTTCATCATTTTCTCCTTGCCAAAGACAGCTGCTAGTACACGCCAAAACGACCTTTTTGTCAAGGAAAAAGGCCCGCGTGAGCGGGCCCATCCTTCCTTCATTAGAAATCCATTCCGCCCATGCCGCCATGCCCTCCTGCCGGAGCTTCTTCCTTCTTCGGAATGTCCGTCACCACGCATTCGGTGGTAAGGAGCAACGAGGCGATGGAAGCCGCATTCTGGAGTGCGAAACGCGTGACTTTGGTCGGGTCGATGATGCCGGCCTTGACCATGTCCTCGTAGACGTCGGTTGCGGCATTGTAGCCCATGGCCCCATCGGTCTTCTTGACCTCGGCGACGACCACGGAGCCGTCCTGACCCGCGTTGGCCGCGATCTGGCGCAGGGGTTCTTCCAGCGCGCGCTTCACCAGCTGCACGCCGGAGTACTCATCATGAGGCATGGTGTCGGCCTTGATGGCATCCAGCGACTTGGCCGCGCGGATGAACGCCACGCCGCCGCCGGGAACGATGCCTTCCTCGACTGCGGCCTTGGTGGCAGAGATGGCATCCTCGATGCGCTGCTTTTTCTCCTTCATTTCGGTTTCGGTAGCTGCGCCGACCTTGATGACGCCGATGCCGCCGGACAACTTGGCCAGGCGTTCCTGCAACTTCTCCTTGTCGAAGTCGGAGTCAGCGGCGGCGAGCTCCTTCTTGATGGCGATGACGCGGTCGGCGATGGCCTGCTTGTCGCCGGCGCCGCCGACGATGGTGGTGTTCTCCTTGGTGGAGACGACCTTGCGGGCCCTGCCGAGATCTTCGAGTTTGGCATCTTCCAACTTGAGGCCAAGTTCCTCGCTGATGACCTTACCGCCGGTAAGAATGGCAATGTCCTTGAGCATTTCCTTGCGGCGGTCGCCGAAACCCGGCGCCTTCACCGCCAACGCGCTGAAGGTGCCGCGAATCTTGTTGACGACGAGCGTGGTGAGCGCCTCCCCATCGACGTCTTCGGCGATGACGACGATTTCCTTGCGTCCGGTTGCCGCCACCTTCTCGAGCAGCGGCAGGATTTCTTGAATGGAAGAAATCTTCTTTTCGACGAGCAGGATGCTGGCCTCGGCGTAGGCGGCCTCCATGCGCTCGGCGTCGGTGATCATGTAGGGGGCGATGTAGCCCTTGTCGAAGCGCATGCCTTCGACGACCTCGCTCTCGATGCCGAAGGACTGCGACTCCTCTACGGTGATGACGCCGTTCTCGCCGACGGACTTCATGGCCGAAGCGATGATCTTGCCGATTTCGGCGTCATTAGCCGAGATGGCGGCGACGTTCTCGATTTCGTTGCCGGAAATGGCCTTGGAAATCTTGCCGGTCAGCTCTGCCACGACGGCTTCGACGGCACGTTCGATGCCCTTCTTGAGGGTCATCGGGTTTGCGCCGGAGGCGACCATTTTGGAACCTTCGGCGTAGATGGCCTGCGCCAAAACGGTGGCAGTGGTGGTGCCGTCGCCGGCGACATCGTTGGTCTTAGAAGCGACTTCCTTCACCAGTTCCGCGCCGACATTCTCGAACTTGTCTTCGAGCTCGATTTCCTTGGCGACGGAGACGCCATCCTTGGTGACCATCGGCGAGCCGTAGCCGCGGTCGATGACCACATTGCGGCCCTTGGGACCGAGAGTGACCTTCACGGCGTTCGCCAGCTTGTCGACGCCCTTCTTGATCTTTTCGCGAGCCTGTTCGGTAAAGAGGATTTGTTTGGCCATAGCGGTTATTCGATAATCGCGAGAATGTCGGACTCGTCGACGATGAGCAAATCTTTGCCGTCAACCTTAATCTCGTCCGGTGAGTACTTCTTGAACATGACTTTGTCTCCCGCCTTCACGGTCATGGGGGCGCGCGTGCCGTTCTCGAGCAGTTTGCCCGGGCCGGTGACCATGACTTCGCCCTTCTCGGGCTTCTCCTTCTCGACGGTGTCGGGGATGATGATGCCGGTGGCGGTGGACTGCTCCTTGGAGAGCGGCTTCACCAGCACGCGATCGTTAAGAGGTTTGACCTGCATAGGCGTGAAAATCAGGTTATAAGCGTTATCGCCAAAGAGCTTAGCACTCAAATCACCAGAGTGCCAGCCTCAACTGTCGATATTAAAAAACGCCCATGACGTTTAGTCAAGAGCGTCGGGTGATTCAAGCTTTTACTTCGACTGGCTTCGGCATCACTTTTTCCGGCACCTTCCTAATCTCCAGGTATGTCGAATGCAACAACCCCGCCACCATCCAGAACAGCAGTTGGCCAAACCAGGAACTCCACAGGAAATGGTCGAACATCGAGGCGACAATCATGGAGATGAACGCGGCGGCATAGACGGTCACGCCGTAACCGACCAGCAGATTCCGCTTGAGGCGGTCGAAGATGGTCATGAAAGTGAGGATCACGAAGATCAGCCAGACTCCGAGCCCGATGAGCCCGGTTTCCACGGCAACCAGCAGCGGCACGTTGTGGACGTAATCATACTGGAACCAGTTGCGTTCGGTAGCCGACTCCTTTGCCAGCGCCAACGGCATCTGTCCGATGCCCACGCCGGTAAGCATGTGCCTGGAGATGAGCGACAGCGCGTCGTCCACCTGGTTTACGCGATCGGTGATGGATTGGACTTCGAGACGGCCTTCGGCTTCGGAACGCGTGCGCAGCGGTTCGGAATAAAAGTAGCCGATGACTCCCACTGTCACGACGATGATGATGAACGAAGGCACGATGATGCGACGATAGTCAGGCGCGGCATTGCTGCCATAGGCGCTGACGACCAGCCAGATGAAGCCCGCCGCAAATGCCAGAATCGAGCTTCGCGAAAAGGAGAAGAGCAGGCCGGTGGCGATGAACGGCATGAAGGCGTAGTAGTGCATGTGCTTGCCGTGCCCCCGATACGCGGCCAAACCGACGGCCATGAGCAGGCCGATGCCCACGTACAAGCCGAAGACGTTGGGATGCGACAACGAACCGTAGGCGCGAAGCCAGCGTCCGTTGTCGGTCTCGACCACGAAAGCGCCGAGCTGATCGGCGGAATGCGTGGCCATGCCCAACCACTTGGAAGCAAAGGCCGACTGGGACAGGAACTGGTAACCGCCGATGATGGTCTGAAAGATGGCGCCGCCGACGAACGAGGTCAGCACTTCGCGAGCGTCGGGGCGAAATATGATGATGGCATAGAAGACCGCCACGCCGGTGATGATGAACGAGGCCGAAGTGAGGCCAGCCAACGGGTCCTCCGCCTGGAACGAGGACATCAGCGCCACCAAGGCCAGACAGCCGGCAAACAGTCCGATGGGCGTGCGGGCAACGTCAGAAACGCCCTTCCAGCCATGCGGCCAGAGCGCCAGCACCGCGAAGATGACGGCCACGATCTGCATGCCGAAGACGCTGACCGTGCCCGGTTCCACCGGATGCCCGAGAATATGACCCGTGTACAGGATGTAACGAGTGCCGCTGGGCGCGAACATCGCCAGCGCGGTGAAGAGCAGCGAGGTGACTTCGCGCAGAGTGAAAGTCTTGAGCCAATTTTTGAAACGAGTGGGCATCGGATCGGAGATTGAAGGTTAAGAGGCCTGCGACGAAGACGGCTTTCACGCGGCGAGGGCGGCGGCGAATGATTCGACTTTTTTTTCTTTCATATTTTCCACGAGCTCATGCGCGGAATTTGCATGGCCGCTGATTCCCAATTCGACCAGCTTTTCCCGGAAGCGTCGCTCGAACTCGGCGCGCCTGTCACCCACGTGAAACTTGAGCACGTCATCGGAAATCACGACGCGACTGTCGATATTGGCCATTGAGACTATCTGGCTCGGAAATTTTTTCATCTGCAGCCTGCGCGAGGGGGCATCAATGGCTCGCAACACGGGAAAGAGCGGTGCCGTCCATCGCGGAACTTCGGTCGTGACGGAAGCGGAATCGGGGCGGGTGCCAGGAAGGATGTCGTGCGTCCAGGCATTGGCGTTC
The DNA here is from genome assembly GCA_023246195.1 of bacterium. Classification (GTDB taxonomy): domain Bacteria; phylum Patescibacteriota; class Patescibacteriia; order SG8-24; family SG8-24; genus JAHFIW01. The sequence goes on along the minus strand of JAHFIW010000005.1, from coordinate 42,268 downwards.
ATGAAGCGGGCGTAAGTGGAGTTGGCGTCGTACATGGGCACGAGCGTGGCAATCCAATAGCGCAGGTAAGTATCGTTCGGCTGGAGCGCGTACGACGAAAGGTCCAGGGATTTTTCGGAAACGAAGAAGCTCATGCAGACCTTGTCGGCATGAGTGCGCTCGGTGGGACGCAAGCCAAGGACCGCAAGCGCGCCGACGACGAGAAGCCGCGTGCTCCAGAGGGTACCGACAGCGCAGACCACGAACAGGTCGATGTCGCTTTCATGATCGGCGTTGGCGATGGCCAAGCTGTTACAGACTGCCACCATGCGCACGGAAGGCAGGTGACGCAGGAAGGCGGCTACGCGGCGGGCGCGCGATTGCTTCTTGGCCGAGAGCCGGAAGCGGCGCTGGCGAGTACCGGCAACGGCCTCGCGTCCGGCAAGAAACCAAAAACCGTCCTTCTGACCGAAGGCTTCGTCCTTGAGCGCATCGAGCACGTCCGAAGCGTTCCATGCCTCGTTGGCACGCTCCCCCTCCAGCCGATAGCGATGCCGAAGCAGCTCCGCGAAGGTCAGCGGATAGTCGAACAAATCGAAAAATGCGAGCGTGGCCAGAAGCGAATTGCGCAGTTGCGGGTCGGCCATAGCCTAAGCCAAATCAAGGAGATACCAAAATGGCGAGTGGACATCCACTCGCCATCGTAGCATGTTCAACGTTTTCAGGCAGCGCAATCAGCCTTCCGCGCTTGAAGCTCCGCCAGCGGCCGCCTCGACAGGCTGCTGGATCTTACGTTCCGCGGAACGTTCGGCCACTACGCCGTCGTCCACCACCATCATTTCGGAATCGAGAGAAATGACCTGTGCGCGATGCACCAGCATTTCGTCCGGCAAAATCCTCGCGAGCAGGCTGGATCGCGAAACGACATACTGCGCCACTTCATGACGTTCGGCATCGATGACGAAAGCCGCCAGTTTTCCGATTTTTTGCCCGCTACGGGTGATCACGGGGATGCCGCGGAGTTCGACGTCGCGATACTGCATACGTTACTTGATCACGGCAGTCACCGTCATGTCGGCTTTCTTTACGCCGCGATGAAAATACCACCACTGCTGCCCGACGGTAAGCACGTTCTGCATCAGCCAGTACAAGGCCAATCCGCCCGGAAGCTTCCAACCGATGAACAGGGTCATGGCGGGCATCATGTAAAGCATCTGCTTGTTCATCACGGCCAGCATTTCCTCATCCTTGGCGCCGGGAGTCTTCTTCGGCTGCTGGCGAGTAATCATCATCTTTGCCTGCAGATACTGCGCGGCCGCAGCGGCGATGGCCAGCGGAATGGAACGCTTGGCGATGTCGATCATGCCAAACAGCATGGGCGTGATGGTGCCCGGGTTCTTCACGAACGGATAGAGCGCTTCGTATCCGGAAGACTTCAGTCCTTGCCCCAGCGCATGGTAGAGCGCTATAAACACCGGCAACTGGATGAGCAGCGGCAGGCATGACGAAAACGGCGAGACCTTCTCCTTGGAGTAGAGTGCCATCATTGCCTTGGCAAGCTCTTCCTGTTTGTCGCCGTATTCCTTCTTGAGCGCGTCCATCTTGGGCTGCAGTTCGGCCAAGGCCTTCTGCGAGCGCAATGCCTGGCCGGAGAGCGGCCAAAGCACGGCCTTGATAAGCACGGTAAGCAGGATGATGGCCAGACCGATGTCATGGCCGGGAACGACGTTATACAGGAAAATCAGCAGGTTGAAGATGGGCTGCGCGAAAATGAGATTCCACAAGTAAAGCATAGGAGTTGGGTCAATCGTACGCGCCAATCGCGACGCGCGCAATCATCCGCGCTATTCGGCTGATTTTTTCTTTTTCTTTGCGGACTTCTCCTTTTTGGCGGGTTTCTCTTTTTCTTCGGCAGGCTTCTCTTCGGCGGGGGTCTCGGCGAGCGCGGAGAGCGACACTTCTGTCACAGGCTCCGCGGATTCTTCAGACTCGACGGACGAGAGGGGCGCAAGGGCCTCGGCGGGGGCGGCTTCGGCGGCAATGACGCCCTCCTGTGCCGTCGCCTCGCGGATATTGATCTTCCAGCCGGTCAGACGCGAAGCCAAACGGACATTCTGTCCGCCCTTGCCGATGGCCAGCGAGAGCTGATCTTCGGGGACGCGGACGTCAGCCGTATGCGTGTCATCATGCAGCTCGATGCCGGTCACCTTGGCCGGCGACAGGGCGTTGCCGATGAACTTCACCGCGTCGGTATCGAACTGGATGATGTCGATTTTCTCGCCGCCCAGCTCGCCGATGACGGTCTGGATGCGCGTACCGCGCTGACCGATGCAGGAACCGATCGGATCGACATTCTCCTGAGAGGAGGATACGGCGACCTTGGAGCGAGAACCTGCCTCGCGAGCGATGTCGTGAATCTGCACCACGCCGCTGGCGACTTCGGGAATCTCAAGAAGGAAAAGCTTGCGGACGATTTCCGGATGAGCGCGTGACACCACGACTTCCGGACCGCGAGTGGTCATGCGGACGTCGGTGACGAACACCTTGACGCGATCGCCGGAATTGTAGCGTTCGGTGGGAATCTGCTCTTCCGGGGGAAGGATGGCGGTGCTGCGACCGAGATCGATCAGCACGGCACGACCCTCACGTCGCTGGACGGTGGCATTGACGAGCTCATGTTCGCGCTCCTTGAACTCGTTGAAGAGCTTGTTGCGTTCGGCCTCGCGAATCTTCTGGATGATGACCTGCTTGGCAGTCTGTGCGGCCATGCGCCCGAAGGCGGACGGCACTTCGAGCTGGGTGCGGATCTCGTCGCCGAGCTCGGCATCCTTCTTGAGCGACGCGCGGGCGACGGTGACCATGACTTCCGTCTTGGGATTGAACTTCTTCTCATCTTCTTCGGAAGCCTCGGTCTTTTCCGGCGCCACGTATTCGCGTGCGCCGCGCGCACCGCGCGGACGATCACGCTCTTCCGGTTCCGACGAGGCTTCTTCCTCGGGCGGAAGCTCCTGGTCCTCGACCACGGTCTTCACGTCGAAGATGTCAAAATTTCCCGAATCGGCGTCAAACTTCACCTTGAGATTCTGGTTCTTGTCGCCGAAGTCCTTACGGAAGGCAGCAGCAAGCGCGGCCTCGATGGTCTCGATGACCGACTCGGCCGAAATGTTCTTTTCTTCGCTGATCTGCTTGATGGCCTGGCTAATGAGTGACGACATAGGACTTCCGCTTTTATTAGCGTATGTAGTAAGTACAAGGACCCCTGAGAACAGACGTCCTTAAAATAGGGTAAAAAAAGGACCAGTTTCATGCATGAAACAGGTCTATAAAGAGAGTATACACGGAACGGCCCCGCTCCGCAAGCCCCCTACCGTGAAGCGGCGGCGTTATCCGACTTGATCTCGGTCATCCGTGCGAGCATGCGGGCAAAGTGACCCACGGCCATGTACGGCGCTTTCTTGATGGCTTGACGCTCACCCTTGAGAAAATCGGCGACCACGCTGACCGGCACCGCCTCGTCGAGCATCGCGTCACGGAAGAACTTGGCGACGTGACCCAGCTGTTCGTCGGACATGTGACCGAGAAACATGGCGGCCTGCCGCAACTTGCGCTCGTAACAGCGCTCGATCATGGCATATTCCGTGGTCTGATGCGCATAACGTTCGACTTCCGGACCAAGAGTCGCGACATGTTTCTCGAAACCGTGGCGCAGGGAACCCGCCGCCTGCAGCTCGCGAATGCACTTCTGGTAACCGAAGAACTTTCGCAATTCCCCGCTGCGCATGTACGCAATCCGGTCATACGCATGCCTGAATGCCAGGCCGACCCGGAAAAAGAGTATCTTACGAGCTACGGACGAAGGCGCATACGTGAAGAGCGCGACGTACGACCCGAAGAAAACGGTAACGACGAGAAGTGTCGGCAAGATGAGCGCGGTCATGAGGCCTCCTTGGACAAAAGAACCGAATTGACCCTAGCAACCGGGTCATCCTCGGTCAATCGTAATAAAAATGCCCGGTCATGCAGACCGAGCATCGTTTTTTCTCATGCGTGCGTCGTTTCGCGCCGAATCTGCTCCGTCAGCCGGGTGAGTCGAATGAGGTGTCCGCCCGACATGACCAAGCTGCCCTGAACCATCTCCCTTTCCTCTTCCAAAAAGTCGGCGAAATGATCTACGTTGGCATTACCCTCGAACAAGAGCTTGTTGAGGTAATCGGCCAACACCGGAATCTCGTCATCCGTGACGTGAAGGATGGTGATGGCGACGAGAAGGCTGTTGCGTTGCCGACGCGCGCGATTTCCCTCCGGAGGCTTCGCCAGGATATCCAGCGCATGCCGATACCTGCGAATGCAGACGTTCCGCCTCCGCAGCTCCGGATCGCGCAGCTCTTCCACGGCGACGCGCATTCGCGCGACGATGCCAAGAACGATTTCCGCGAGCGCCTTCCTCCCGACGAGCGCCAAGCCGAGGCACACCCCGGGAACGATGAAAGCGAGCACCAGGACCGTACCCTTAATGCCATCCGACACCCTCGACGAGAGCAACGAAGAGACGTAGGTCCTGACCCCCGGAATGAACCCCGCAAGAAGCACGAGCAGGCACAGCACGGCACCGATAGCGAAGCGCTTGCGGTCGACGCCTTCCTGCCGCCAGACCGTCACGGCGACCACGACGGCGGCAATGAGGCATACGACCAGCAAAAGCGCAGCTCGGAAATAGACGTTTTCCATCGGAAACCAGCCTTTCAAAATGAACGCATCCGCCTTTATCATAGCGTATTTTTGATGTTTTGTCAATCCGCAGTGACCGTGTCAGCCGTTCTCCCCGACGGCATTGCGAAAACGTGTCAACGAGGGCCTTCCGCCACGATACGACATGGTAATGGCAATAATGTCGAAGCGGTAGGGACGACCGTGCAAGCCATGCGCCGTCAAGTAGGCATGCGCGGCAAAACGCAGTCGGCGTCGTTTGGCGTAAGTGACGGCGTCCTCGGGATAACCGTAGGCATTTCCCCTTCGCGTTTTCACCTCAACGAAAACGATCTCGCCGCCGTCATCGGCAACGAGATCGAGCTCTCCCCCTTTCACGCGCCAGTTTCGGTCTCGGATGACGCAGCCCGTCTCGGCAAGATATCTCGCCGCAAGCTGCTCCCCGTAGATGCCGAGACTGATGCGATCCATCGTCATTTCTTTTTGGACATGTACTTCATCAGGCGCGCGCGCTCCATGTCCTCGTGGCGCAAATGCGGAAAATCGATCACCACGTAGTTGGCCAGACGGCCGATCTCGAAGAGGAAGTAGAGGCAGAGAAGCAGGAACCACAGACGCATGCCGAGCACCGGCACCTGTTCGTAGGAGAAGAACAGCAACAGCATGCCCATCACGCCGGCACCGAACAGCGGACTGGCAAACTTGCGGGCCAGCTGGCCATAGCGAGGCTGCTTCTTCTTGAGGGAACGTGCAGCGAGCCAGAGGATGACTGCCGCAACGATGAACCAGGCGAAAAACGACAGGATACCAGTCACCAGATCAGGTCCGAGCGCGACTGGATGAAGGTTGAGCCAGTACTTGTAGTCGAGGAATGCGGCGTAGCCTCTGAATATGGCCATATTTTTTGGAACAGAAATCAACAGGTGTTCGAGTCCGCATTGTAAAGAACGAGCTAGAAATTGGCAAATCGCCAACTATCCCCCACAACGCAAAAGGCCCGTAAATAATGGTTTTACGGGCCTTTTGCCACCTTCTGACGTTCATTATTATGCCTTCTTGAAGACGAATCCGTAGTGATACGAGCCAGGCGAGAACTCCTTGACCAGCGAGAGTCCGACGGAAATCCCGAGCTGCTTGGCATCCTCGGCACTCACGCGAGCCTTGGGATCAGGCCCGAAGGTCCCGCTGCCAGGCTTCCAGTCAACGATGACAAATGTGCCGCCGGAACGCACCATGCGCGCGCATTCTTTGGTCATCTCGTTCTGCTTTTTGGAAAGATACAGGTTGTTGATCATCAGGCCGATGTCGAGGCAGCCATCCGGAAGCTTGATGCCGTTTATGCGCTCAAGGTCACCCCAGATTGTCTCCACGTTGGTAACGCGTTCGATTCGCACCATGCTTTCGATGCCATCCAATACCGACTTGAGAATGTCGACGGCATAGACCTTGCCTCCAGGACCCACCAAACTCGAAGCGGCAAAAACGTAATGCCCGAGCGTGCCGCAACCGAAGTCCGCCACCTTCATGTCGACGCTGACACCGGCTTCTTGCAAGACCTTGAACGGATCGATGAGTTCCTTTCCGGTGGGTATGTACGACATATGAAACTGGTACGGGCGTTATTGCTGCACTGCCCTGCCGCCAAACAAGCCTCCGAGCGTTCCGACGACGATGGAACCGAGCAAGCCGGTGGCCATGGAAATGCCGACGACCGCCATGAGGACGCCAAGCAGCTTATAAAACAGCCGGCTGCCGCCATCGAGTCCAAGATGCTGCTCCGCCCAAGCGACCGTGCCGAAGTTCTGCAATAGCCACTCGCTCTTGATGACGAAAAGGCAACCGATAACGAGTATGAGGAGGCCGCCGATAATGCGCAGGATGATGTTCATAGGGGATATCTGGTGGTGGACGATGAAGGATTCGAACCTTCGACCCTCTCGGTGTAAGCGAGATGCTCTAACCAACTGAGCTAATCGTCCATGATCGGTGCGGGCTTACGGGGCTAACTATAACCCCTCGGCTTCATTGAGGCAATCCTGCGCACGAAAGAAAACGCGAGGACGCGCGGAGCCGGTCGGGGCAACAAAAAAATCCCAACGGCGTTGGGATTTTTTTGTCTGGTGCGGTCGGAGGGATTTGAACCCTCACGAGGTTGCCCCCGCCACCCCCTCAAAGTGGTGCGTCTGCCAGTTTCGCCACGACCGCATGTTTGATGTGAAAATAGAGTACTACTGGCCTGGAAATATATCAAGCCCCTTAGGCCCTTGAACCCTAGGCGAACACTCGCTCGCGGCCAGTGATGACCTTGAGGCGATCCGGAGCGATTTCGATCGAAACCACGTTGGCGCTGAAATGACGGCCATCTGCCTCTATGGCGATGGGTTCTTCGCTGGTCAGCGAGAGCCTCCTTGTGGGGATCACCGAGCGTTCTATTCCGCTGAGGCCCCGGAACCTCGACAGCAGCGAACTGGACTTTGACGTGATCAGCGCATCGAGCCAGCCGTCCATCGGATCGCCCACCGAGTACCCAGTCGATTCCGAGGCCTTCTTTCCTGACTCTGCGACGACGCCTTCTTCCGAGAGGCGCATGTTGCTCACGATGATCTCGCAATCCTCCACCATTGAGGTGATACGGAACTTCCCCTCGCTCTCGATGGTAACTTTTCCTCCCGGCATCCGCACCTGCGACAAGAACAGATGACCGTTCACGGAACCAAGGTCAATCTTCTGGGTGACGCGACGCGACAGGACATCGCAGGCCTCTTCACCCTCGGGAATGCCAAGCGAGCGAGCTATCATCGTTCCGTGGCCGATGGGAATGAAGCCCAGCGTGATCTTGGCGTCGTCGATGCCTCCGACCACCTTGGCCACGGTCTCGTCATTGCCCACCACCACGATGGTCTGCACGCCGCGACGCACCTCGTCACGAATGAGTCCTCGCGCATTCGTAAACGGCGTAAGACGACCGATCTTTCCGGAGATACCCAAATCCGTCAACCGCGTCTCGACAGTCGCGATGACGCGTTCGTATTTCTTATCGGAGAGAAACGAGTCGTAGATGTAGTAGTACATCGAAGTGTGAGACTCCCTTAGTCTAGCTGCGGATAAGGAACGGCGCGAGGCTCTTTTCCTCTTCGGCCTTGGCGATCTCTGCCGCGATCTTGGCGCCGCTGGCACGTCCCTTGCGTTCCTCTGCCGGAGCCGACACGGCCTCCGTACCCATGACGATCTTGCCGTTGATGGTCGCGCCGCTGGCGACGACGAGAACCTTGGTGCGGACGTCACCCATGATGCGGGCGGTCGGCTCAAGCTCGAGGCGCTCGTTCACGACGAGGTTGCCGCGCACTTCACCGGCAATGACGGCGTTGGCAGCGACCACGTCTGCCGAAATGCGGGCGCGCTCGCCCACGCGAAGATCGCGCTCGGTCTTGAGGCTGCCCTCGACAACGCCTTCGATGAGGATGTTGCCCTGGCTCTGAAAGTCACCTTCGACCTTCACCGAAGCGGCGATAACTGTTTCTGGCTCATGCGCTCCGCCGATTTCGCGATCCGACGACGTGTTCTTTTGAAACATAGTGACAAGCGCCCATGCATGCGGCTCGGAAGAGACGCCCTGTGGGAAATGGTGTTAGACGGGATGATTATAACAATGCGCCACCGGGTGTCAAAAAAGAAGCAAAAAGGCCTCCCGTCGATCGAGAGGCCTTTCACCCTACATCTCCTCCGGAGCGCGTATGCCCAGCAGGAAAAGTCCGTTGGCCAGCGCGACGCGCGCGGCGGCGATGACGGCCAGACGGCGCGCACGGTCACCGGGATCGGCGGAGAGCACCGGCACGTCGCGATAAAATTCGTTCGAGGCCTGCGCAAGCTCGAACAGGTATTGCGCGACGAGGGACGGGCGGAAGTCTCGAGCGGCGATGAGCGCGGCCTGCGGCAAATCCGCGACCATGCGCAACAAGGCGAACTCTTTGGGGTCGTCTACGGCAGAACAGACTGAGACGGTCTCCCCTTCCGCCTTGGCGAGGATGGTGGAAAGACGCGCATGGGCGTACTGAACGTACGGACCGGTGAACCCGTCGAACGAAAGCGCCGCGGCCATGTCGAAGGTGAGAGGGCGGTCGGTGTCCTGCTTGAGCATGCCGAACTTCATGGCGCCCTCGGCAATCATCCAGACGGTCTTGCTGACCTTGTCCTCGTCCCAATCCGCATGCCGCTTGGCGGTCTCTTCTAAAACCATGGCTTTCATCTGGTCGCGGAAATCCTCATACGTGATGATGTTGCCCTTACGAGAGGACATTGCGCCCTCGGACAGCGTCACGAAGTCATGACTGACGTGAACCATCGGCTTGTCGAAGCCGAGTTTTTTCAAAGTCGCGAAAAATTGCTTGAAGTACAGCGACTGGCGATTGTCGACCACATGCAGGCTTCGCGAGGTTTCAGGATACTCGCGGAACTTGAGACCCGCGAGAGCCAGCTCTTTGGTGGAATACAGCGCGGTCCCGTCGGACTTGAGCACGAGGAAAACGTCGAGATCTTCGGCTTCCGAATCCACGATAATCGCGCCCTTTTCGCCTTCTTTGGCGATGCCTTTGGCAAGAAGCTCTTTTACCAGTTCCTTGCCGGGGCCTTCGACTTCGGATTCGAGATACGTACGTGAAAAATGGATGCCGAGCTCGGCAAAGAGCGCGTTGATCTGCGTCAGGCAGGATTCGCGCGTGCGGTTCCACAAATCTCCCCATTCGGGATCATGCGCTTCTAACTTTTTCAGCACCGCCGAAATTTCCGGCTTGTACTTTTCCTCGTCGGACTCGGCCAGCAGCGTGGCTTCGGTGTAGATTTTGCCGAACTGCACCATCTCGCTGTGTTCGGTCAGCGTGGTGCGACCGGCGACTTCGCCGCGACGGACCTTGTCGTAATACCACAGCCACTTGGCCACGTGGGCGCCGACGTCACCGATGTACTTCACGTGTACGACCTTGGTGCCGGCCGCGTTCATCAGCCGTCCGATCGACAACCCGAGCGAAACGTTCAGCAAATGACCGACATGCACTTCCTTGTGCGTGTTCACGGAGCCGTACTCAAGCAGCGCCTGCTCGCCGTTGCGCGGCGCATCACCGTATTTGTTGACGTGACCGAGGACGTCTTCGAGAACGCTCGTGGCGAAGGCTTTCTTATTGAAGAAGAAATTGACGTAGGGGCCGACGGCGCGAACTTCGCCGACAAGTCCCGACGGCGTAATCTTCGCTGCCACATCCTTGGCAATAGCCGCGGGATTTCCCTTAAGCGCCTTGGCCAGGCCGAAGCACGGGAACGACAAATCGCCCATGTCCGCTTGGGGCGGGCGAGAGAGGTCGGTGTCCGAGACGTCGGAGTCTGGCGGCAACGCCGAGAACAGCGCGTCGATTACCTCTTTTTTCGCCTTATCGAGAGTGTACATTTGCACATCTGTTATTTCGCCCGAATCTTCACGAAATGGCGTTTGCCTTTCTGGATCAACACCGGAGTCTTGCCGACGGCAACGGTCAGCGCGATGTCGGTGACCGCCATGTCATCGACCTTCACGCCACCCTGTACAATCTGACGGCGCGCGTCGCTCTTCGAGGCGCACAGGTCGGTCTCCACAAGCAGGTCGATGAGCGTGCGCTCACCGCCCATAACCGCGATCTCCGCGATGTCCTCGGGGATTTCTTTCTTCTGGAACAAGCTGATGAAGTTCTGTTCTGCGACATCGGCAGCGGCGGCGGAGTGATACTGCGCGATGATTTCCTTGGCCAGGCGCACCTTGGCGTCGCGAGGGTTCATGTCGCCGAGAGCGCACGCGTCGCGCATGGCGTGGAACTCGGCGTGCGGGACGTCCGTCGTCAATGCGAACCAGTCCCACATGGCGGCGTCGGGAATCGACATGACTTTGCCGAACATGTCATCTGGCGCGTCGGTCAGGCCGATGTAGTTTCCGAGCGACTTGGACATCTTCTTTACGCCGTCAGTACCCACGAGAATGGGGCCGAGGAACAGGCAATCCTGCTCCGGTTTGCCCATTTTACGCTGCAAGTCGCGTCCGGCCAGGATGTTGAAGCGCTGGTCGGTGCCGCCGATTTCCACGTCGGCGTCGAGCATGATGGAGTCGTAGGCCTGCATCATCGGATAGAACAGTTCGTGCATGTGCACGTCCGTGCCTTCGCGCAAGCGGTTGGCGAAGTCGTCGCGCTCGATCATGCGCGCGACGGTGAACTGGCCGGCGAGCTTAAGGATGTCGGCAAAGGTCATCTTGGAAAACCACTCCCCGTTCCACCGTATCTCGGTCTTTTCGAGATCGAGAATTTTTCCCACCTGCGCAAAATATGTTTCGGCGTTCTTCTTCACGTCCTCGTCGGAAAGCATCGGGCGAGTCTTGGACTTGCCGGAAGGGTCGCCGACGCGGGCGGTGTAATCGCCGATGAGGAAGACCACCTTGTGACCGAGCTCCTGGAACTCGCGCAATTTCTTGATGGGCACGGCGTGACCGATGTGCAGGTCCGGGCTGGTAGGGTCCGCACCGAACTTGATGCGCAACACTTTTCCGGATTCCAGCTTCTTGCGAAGCGAATCAAGCACCACGGCATCGGCGACGCGGCGAGTCAGCAGCTCTTCGATTTTCTTTGGGTCAGTGGAGACAGACATAACGAAGAAAATGTAACGAAAAAGTGCGATTTTGGAAAGAGACGCCGAGCGGACTCGCGGGAATTACAAAACCGCTCAACCAAGAGGGAGCGGTTTCGAAAAGGAGACTTGCGTCTACCGTTTGTTCTTCGCAAGGCAGAGCCTGCGGTTGTACACCTTCCAAACGACCTCGGCCACGCCGAGGGCAAGCGCTGAAAAGATCAGCGGACTGAAAACGATCAGGACGGTGATGCCACATTCGACAAAAACGTTCATTGCATTCCTTATTTAAGGCCGCGAGTGACCTTAATAGGCTCAATATAGCACAAAAACCGGCTTTTGTCAATGGTTTAATGATTTAGTTTTTTCCTATTTTACGCGAAACTCTCATTAAAAAAGAACCCCGATGACGGGGCTCTTACCGTTTCAGCGCAGGGCAACCAGCCAGTGGCCGCTGCCGTGTCGCCATTCGCCGATGGGAACGACGGAGGGAAGCAGGCGGACGAGGTTCACGAGCGATTCCATGCCGTTGCCGTCGCCAAGCGTGGCGAAGGAGACGAAGTAGAAGAGCGCAGTGAGCAGGTTCTCGCCCGGCGTGTTCTGCGGGGCTTCATTCGCGTCGGTCCAGGCCGTAAGTCCAGAAGGTCGGGCGTCGGTGAGGAGCGCGTTCCAGACCTCGTCCTTGGCCGATCCCCAGGCATTGCCGTATGCCTTGACGAGACCGGACTCGAGAAGCGGCCAGTGCCTCTCCCTAAGGCGAAAGGCGAGGGAGTCAGCATAGTCCGCGCCATAGGCGACCCGCGTAAACCGCTCCCTGGGGTCATCCATGATCGTCCTCTCGACGCGGCATCCGGTCGATGCGAGGACGGCCTTTTGCACGTCGTCGCGAATGGAACTCAATGCCTTTGCCTTTGTGCCGCGCAGGGCGGATGCAGTCATCTCCACGGTCATGGAAATGAGGGCCTCGCCGCGTTGTCCGTCGCGCGGCACGCGAGAAACCAAGAGTGTCCGTACGGCGCTTGTCGTCGTGTCCATGTCATTGTCCTTTCAAAGGAGCGTTTCGTCAGTCGAGGGTAGCAGAAAATCGACTTTTGTCAATGATAGCTTGGATATTTTGAGGCATGCGCCGCAAAGTCGCCTCGACAAAAACCCCTCAAAACAAAACCGACCGGCAAGGCCGATCGGTTTTTTCTTTTTCCGCAATTCTTCTTATTCCAACGCCGCAATCTGTTCCTTGATCTTCGCGGCCTTGTCCTTGGCGGCAGCGAGCTTCTCGCGCTCGCCCGTCACGACTTGTGCCGGCGCCCGACTTACGAAATCGGCATTTTCCAGTTTGCGTCCGAGAGACTCGACGTACTTCTCGATTTCGGCCAGCTCCTTGGCGAGGCGTTCGCGTTCGGCGCCCATATCGACGAGCGCTCCAAGCGGAACGAACACCGAGACGCCGCTGACCACGTCGCCGACAGTCTTCTCAGGCTGTTTGCCTTTGGCGAGAACATCGAGTTTTTCCACGCGCGCGAGGCTCGCGATGACGACGGCATGCTTTTTGAGCAACGCGGCGCTCTTGGCGCTGACCAGCGTGGCGTCAATCTTCTTGGAGGGCTCAACCCTGTAGGTAGCGCGGATGGAACGAAGCGACGTGACGACGTCGCGGAGCACGCCGAAGTCCTTGTCGACCGACTTCATGTCGGACTTCTTGGCCTTGGGCCATGGCATGACCATCAGGAACTCGGCGCCCTTCTTGGCTTTTGCGCCGCCGATGAAGGCACGCTGATAGATCTCCTCGGTCACGAACGGCATGAACGGATGCCAGAGCTTGAGCACGGCATCGAGCACGAACGAGAGCACGGCGTCTTTACCGCCTTCGATCTTGGCGATTTCCAAGTACCAGTCGGCGAGGTCGCCCCAGGTGAAATCACGCAACGTTTCGCCGGCGTGGGAAAAGCTGAAGGTCTCCAAATCTTTCGTGACTGCCGCGACCGTCGCATCGAGGCGACCGAGCAGCCATGTATCCGCGAGAGTCTTTGGCAGCGGACGAGACTTCGGCGCATGAACGCCGCCGGTAGTCATCAAGATGAAGCGCGAAATGTTCCAGAGCTTGTTGGTGAAGTTGCGGTACGAGGCGATCTTCTCTTCGCCGAGCTTGGTGTCCGCGCCGGGCGAGAGGCCGATGATGAGCGACAGGCGCACGGCGTCAGTGCCGTATTTGCCGGCCAGTTCGCGCGGGTCGAGGACGTTGCCGAGCGATTTGGACATCTTGCGACCCTGCTCGTCGCGCACCAAACCGTGAAGGTAGACCGTCTTGAACGGCACTTCTCCTAGGGCATAGGTGGACATCAGCACCATGCGTGCCACCCAAAAAAAGATGATGTCGCGGCCGGTTTCGAGGACGTCGGTGGGATGGAACTCCTTGAGGTCCGGTGTCTTTTTTGGCCAGCCGAGCGTGGAGAACGTCCATGTGCCGGACGAGAACCAGGTGTCGAGCGTATCAGGGTCCTGCTCCCAGCCCTTGCCCGGCGAAACGTCGGAGACTTTCTGTTCACCGCCCCGGTACCAAACCGGCACGCGGTGCCCGAACCAAATCTGGCGCGAGATGCACCAGTCGCGGAGGTTGTTGATCCAATGAAAGTAGACCTTGTTGAACTGTTCGGGGACGATGTCGGTCTTACCGGAGCGCACGGCCTCAGCCATCAGCTGTTTTAACGTGGCCTTCTGACCCTTCTTCCATTTTCCGAGCGTGTTCTGGCGCAGCTTGAACGGCTTGTTCACGCGAATGAACCACTGCTGCATCGGCAGCTGCTCGACCGGCGCTCCCCCGCGTTCCGCCACGGGCAAGTTCTGTGCGACTTCTTCGACTTTCTGGAGCAGGCCGGCGTCAGCAAGCGACTTCTCGATTTTTTCGCGCGCCTCCGCGACCGTCAGGCCGGCGTAACCGGGCCCGGCAGTCTCGTTCATGCGACCGTCCTCGCCAATGACCTGCACCGTCGGCAAGCCGTGGCGTTCGGCCATCTCGGAGTCGATCATGGAATGGGCCGGCGTGACGCCGAGCGCTCCCGTACCGAAAGCGGGATCAACCGCCTTGTCGGCGATGACCGTGATGCGCAGTTTCTTGCCGCAAAAGACCGGCTCGTACGCTTTGCCGACGAACTTCCTGTAACGCGGGTCGTCGGGATGTACGGCCACGGCAGTATCGCCGAATTTGGTTTCGGGACGCGTAGTGGAAATGACGATGGGAAAATTCTTGTCGTATGAAAACGTGAGGAACTTGGCCTTCACTTCCTTGGTGAGAACCTCGTCGTCGGAGAGGGTCGTGCGGAATTGCGGGTCCCAATTGACGATGCGGTTACCGCGCTCGATGATGCCGTCCTCGGACATGCGACGGAACATCTCGACCACGGCGGCGTTGCGCGGCGAGTCGAAGGTGTACGCCTCGCGCGACCAGTCACATGAGGCGCCCATACTGCGCGTCTGGCTGACGATGGTCTTGCCGGAATCCTCGGCAAAAGCGATGACGCGCTCCAAGAATTTTTCGCGACCGAGTTCGACGCGCGGGTTCTTAATGCCTTCCTTGATGAGCATCTGCTCCACCTTCACCTGCGTGGAGATGGCGGCGTGGTCGGTGCCAGGCACCCACAGCGAACGCTTGCCTCGCATGCGCTCAAAGCGAATCATGATGTCCTGCAAGGCGATGCCCGTGGCGTGACCGACATGAAGAATGCCGGTGCGGTTCGGCGGCGGCATCATTATCGTGAACGGCTTGGCCGTTTTTTTGGTCAGCTGGCTGGGGAGTTTGTCCGGATTGAAGTATCCGGATTTCTCCCAAGCCGCATAAATTCGGCCCTCGACGCCTTGCGACTCATAGGCTTTTTCCAGCGGAACTTCGGCTGGCTGCGAAGGGTTCTTTGCTGAAGCGAAGGACGTCTTTTTTGCCATATCAAGAGGGAAAATCAATAGATGTTCATTATCAATGATGAAATGCGTGGTGGCAAGCGTCTTGCCGCATCAAACGAATGTTGACAGTACTTTTGTAACGGGCTAAGTTTCTCCATTAATCGAAATTGCGAAACGCCACAGCCGTTATGGCCCTTCCACCGGAGCGACAATTCATGGAAACGGCGCTTGCCAGCAAGCACCTGCTCATCACCTTCCGAAAGGAGTGGAACGTTGATGCTGTCGCCTCGGCGCTCGCGCTGGCGGCCTTCTTTGAGAAACGAGGCAAGCGCGTGGACGTCATCGCCGACGGCTTCGTGGCGCCCAAGTCGATCAAGTTTCTGCCGGGAGTCGACCGCATCCTCCCCGCCTTCAGCCATTTGCAAAAGTTCGTCATCAGCCTGAACCTGTCCAAAAGCAAGATCGACGAGCTGTCATACGACATCGAGAACGGCAAGCTGCGCATTCAGGTCACTGCCAAGGACGGCGGACGCTACGAGGGCAAGGACGTGACTACCTCCACCACCGACTTCAAGTACGATTGCATCATCTCCCTGGACACGCCGGACTACGGCGCGCTCGGCTCGTTGTTCTCCTCGAACACGGAACTCTTTTATAATCGCCCGGTGCTGAACATCGACCACGACGCGGCCAATGAGCAGTACGGCAACTTCAACGCCGTCGACATCACCGCGACTTCCAGCGCCGAGTGCGTCTACGCGCTGCTCAAGGCCACCGGCGAGCACTTCCTCAACGAGAACGTGGCCACTTGCCTGCTGGCCGGCATCATCTTCAAGACGCGCAGTTTCAAGACCGCCAGCGTCACGCCGAAGACGCTCGACATCGCCTCCGCCCTCGTTGCCGCCGGCGCGCGCCGCGATGAGATCGTGCAGAGCCTGTACCGCACGCGCTCCATCTCCACGCTCAAGCTGTGGGGCCGCACCTTGGCGCGTCTCAAGTTCGATCCGACCCTCAAGATGGCCTGGTCGCTGCTCGTTCGCCAGGACTTCATCCATGCAGGCGCATCCGAAGAACACCTCGCCGACGTCATCGACGAGCTGATCATGAATTCTCCCGAAGCCGAAATCGTCGGCCTGCTTTACGAACAGGAAGCCGAGAACGCGCCAGGCAAAGTCGCCGGCATCTGCGCATTGGTGTCCACCGAAAAGCATGCCGACGCGCTCGGTTTGATGGCCGGACTCAAACCGGACGGCACCCGCAAAACAGCACGCGTCTGCTTCCCCAATACCAGCATCATCGAAGCCGAGAAGATGGTCCTTACGACAATCGGCAAGTCGCTGGGAAGAGTGTCGCCGCAAAGCGCACTCCCCCTGCCGCAAGCGGCCGCCGTCCTTGCAAACTGAGGTCTCCACCGTTAGGCTATTTCGGAACGCTCTTTGAAAGGAACGCCACATGAGTATCCCAAGTCGCTGCGCGGTCGTCTTTGACTGCGACGGCACGCTAATCCCGAAAAACAGGTCGCTTTGCCAGGTCATCGACAATGCCGCGCTCACCCCGAAGGCGAACGCGGAGATGGTCAAACTGCGCAAGTACTATCTCGGGAGGGCCGTCAAGGGCCTGCTGACCGTCGACGAAGAGGCGGACTGGCTCAAAAAGACGCTGGACACCTACATCCAACACGGACTGACGCGCGACCGCGCGCGCGGCGCCGTGCAGAGCGTAGCCCTGCGTCCAGGCGCGAAAGAATGCCTCGAGTGGCTGCACCGTTCAGGCGTGCCGACGGCGATCGTCTCCTACGGAGCGACGCCGTTCATCGAAAAACTTCTCGATGCCAACGGTGCGCGGCGATTCGTCAACAGCATCTATTCGGCCACGCTCGAATCGGATCCGGAGACCGGCCGCTTCCACCGCTATGACCACGCCTCGTTGGTGTTGCCGGTGAACAAGGGCGAGTGGTCGCGGCACTTCGCCGATTCGAAGGGCATCCCGCACGAGAACCTGATCGCAGTCGGAGATTCCGGCGGCGACAAGTTCCTGGGACATCTCAAGGAACGGCGCCTCGGCATCGCCAAGGACAATGCCGATGCCGCGAAGATCGCGCCGTTCATGGGCAAGGTCGTCATCACCGAAGACTTCGTGCCGGTGAGACGCTGGCTCAGGCGCACCATGAGCCTCATCAAATGATGGGGTTCTTTTTTATGAAAAAAGCCCGTCATGCGACAGGCTTATCGGCGATATTTCTTCAGGTCCACGCCGATGTCGGCGGGACCGAATGCCGCACGAAGGAGCTCGGAAAGAAGCAGGACGTAATCCAGACTGCCGCGGGCATCGTCCACGAGGATGCGGAGGTCGATGTCCGAGAGCGACGCGAACTCATAGAGCTTCTGCCGACACTTGCCGCATGGCGGTACGCTCACGAGCTTCTGCGCGCCTTCGAGCCCCCCGAAGACCATGATCCTGACGGGCGAACGCTCGCCGTCGCCGACCATGCGGACGAGTGCGGCCTCCTCGGCATGCGTACCGTCGTAGTCGGCTGACTCGACATTGCATCCGGTGAAGATGCGACCGCTCGCCGAGAGAATCGCCGCGCCGACCATGTACTTGGAGTAGGGCGCGTAGGCGTTGAGCCGCGCACCAAGCGCGGCTGACCGCAGCGCCGCGGCGCACCTGAAGTCGTCCTCTTTCGCAAAGCTTATGGGAATGTGCATTTTCATCTGCCGCCTCCATCTGATGCCTGCTCGTTATAGAGCTTCAAGCCGCTGCCGTCAAGACGGCATGGCGCACATGCAGCCATTTTTCTCGGCCCAAGGCCCATGAGGGGTTGATTATTTTTCCGAACTTTCGTAAGATGTGTGCATTGTAGAAATTGACCGAGGGCGGCTAGCTCAGTTGGTTAGAGCGTCACATTGACATTGTGAAGGTCAGAGGTTCGACTCCTCTGCCGCCCACCACGAAATCCTGACTCCGTGTCGGGATTTTTTGTTTGGGTTGAGCGGAGAAGAGGAAGGCCCGCAGCCTTTGCGACCGCCATCTTTTCCGAAGCGTTGCCCGAATTCATTCGTCGCGCCTGGCGTCGGTTGCGTATCCCCCACTAAGCCGCTACGGTACAGGAAGTTCCTTTCACCTTTCGCCCCACAGACAAGAGGCGCAATGACCGACCCCTTCGCCACGAAGTTCAGCTTCACTCCCGCCAACCGGCTCTGCATCGGGGTCGAGGAAGAAGTCTGGACCGTCCGCCGCGAAAGCGGCCTGCTGACACCGCTTGCCCCGCACATCTTCAAGGATGGGCATGAAAAGGCGTATCCGTTCTTCAAGCCGGAACTTCCCTCGCAGCAAATCGAGGCGGTAACGCCCGTCTGCAGGAGCATGAAGGAAGTGGAGCTTGCCCTGCGCGCTAACGCTTTTGACATGGAAAGGCTGGCCAAGAAATACGACGTCGGGCTCTCTCGCGATCCGATCCCGACCAAACCGTACTCGGTTTCGGTCTTCCCGTCGCCGCGTTTCCTCGACCTGCAAAACCGTTTTGGCAAAAGGCTAAGCGGCGCTTACGTGGCCGGCTTGCACGTGCACATCGGTCTGGCCGACCGCGAAGAAGCGATTCTGGCAATGAACGTCCTGCGACAGCATCTGCCGACGTTTCTGGCGCTGTCCGCCAGTTCACCGTACTTTTACCACGATACCAAGTACGCTTCATTCCGGCATTTCAAGTACAAGCAAATGGCCGGAGCAGTTGCTCCGCCGCACCTGATCAGCTGGCGGGAATTCACCATTGCCGCACAGCACGGCGGATTCTACCACGATCCGCGCATGTGCTGGTGGGGCGTTCGCATCAACCCGCTCGGCACGGTGGAGCTGCGAGTCTGCGACGTGCAGAATTCGTACAACCGCACGCTGTCACTCGTGGCCCTCACGCGAATGCTGGTGCGCGCGGCCATTGACCGCCAAGTGAAACCCAGCATGATTTCCTCCGCTTCCATCGAAGACCGGCTCATGATGTCCGCTCGCGGAATCTGGGCGAGCACCGACACCGAATCGATCGTCGCCATGCTGGTGAGTAACCGGCTTTACAAAGAAGAGGCACCTTACGTCAAACGCCTGTTTCCATAACAGGCGTTTTTTTAACGCAAAAAAGCCGCGCATTTCGCGGCTTACGGCTGCACGGTCACGGGCATGCCCACCTGACCCCAGCCATAAATCCATTCGGCGTCGGTCTTGTTGACGTTGACGCAACCGTGGCTGCCGCGCACGCCGAACACCTTGCGCCACGGAGCGTAGTGGATGTAAGTGTGCGGCGCAAACCGCAGGTTCCAGGTAACCCAACCGAGATCGTAATTATCGGGATTGCCCGAACCGTAGTTCCACTTGTAATTGACCTTGAACGGCTTGTCCAAAACGGAAAAGTCGCCGATGGGGCTTGGATATTTCTTCATGCCGGTGGCCACAAGAAAGGTCTTTACCAGCTTGCCGTACTCGAAGGCGCGCAGACGCTGCTCCGACACGCTGACTGTCACGTACTTGGCGAACTGCGGACGACCGTCGATGGCGCGTTCGGCGGGCACGGTGATGAGCGACGGCTTTTTGCCTCCAAGCCTGCCAATGGCGAGCAGGACGCCGCCACGATACGATTTATCGTAGGCAAAAAAGTTTCCGAGCGGATCGCCTTTCATGTCGTAGGCAAAAACGTTCGGACCCCCTTCTCCGTTCGGCACAACCAGAATCTCCGCCCTGCCGTCGCCGTTCACATCACCTACCGTCAAATTGAGTCCTCCGGTGAAACCGCCGCCGATGGACATGAACTCGCCCACCTTAGTGCCGTTCGTTCCCGAAAATACGCGGACATACGCCAAAGAATTCGTTTCCAGCGCGGCGACGATCTCCGCCTTGCCGTCGCCGTCGAGATCACCGACGGCAATGTGAAGACCCTGCGACTGGGCATTGTCGAAGGCGAAAAAATCACCGAGCAGCGAACCGGCGCCGTTCCAAATCTTCACTTCCGGCCCTCCGGTAGGGCCGGCCGAAGTGATGAGTTCGGACTTGCCGTCGCCGTCGAGATCGGCAATGGCCACATTTACTCCGCCTCGAAAGTCGGCGGCGAAAGGCGTCAGTCCGCCCGGAAAGATTTTTTCCTTGCCCATGCCGTCGAAGACGCGCACGCGCGCGTCCGCGCCGGGACCGGTGCCGACGGCGATCTCCGCCTTGCCGTCGCCGTCCAAATCTCCGACGGCCACGTTCACGCCTTGCAGCATGGTCTTGTCGAACGGCGCGAACTCCAGAATCTTGGAACCGTCAGCGCGAAGGATGCGCACCGAAGACGGCACGCCAAACCCGGAACCGACCACGATCTCGCCTACGCCGTCGCTGCCGAGGTCGTGCACGGCAATGGAACCTGCACCGACCCCATTGTCGAACGGCGGGAAACTCCGAATGTCGGTTGGCGCCTTGGCGATGTCGCTCCACTGCCAAACCACGACGTTCTTTCCGGCAGGTCCCGTGACGGAACCGCTCGCCGCAAAAACGTTCGCGGCCACGGCGAATGAGGCCAAAAACAGAAGAGAGGCCGCCACACTGCCACCGATGGAACGATTGCTTTGCATGCTGGTATTTTAGCAAAAAAATGAACTTTTTCCAAGAGATGAAAACAGGAAAAACCTCCGCTCAAAACCTGACCGCGCATTGACCTTGCGCCGGATTTCAGCTTGAATGGGCGCAGGCTCTTTCAAAAGGACAAGCTCATGAAGCCGAAAATTCGAACGCTCACGCATGACCACATTGACGGCAGTGCCGCGCTCGTCAACAGCATCGAGATGCTCTACCGGATGGCGAGACAGCCGTTTCCGTTTCCTTCGACCGACGCCTGGCGCGCGTACTTCAAGGACCCGCACGTCAACATCGTCGCCAAGTTCGCGACGGTGACTTCAGTGCTGCAAAGCGCGGAAGCTCTCGAGTATGCGGCCGACGACTACGTCGCCCTGCGCGCCCTGGAAGGGTACGCCATCATCGAAAGCAAGTTTGCGCCGCAGTACCATACGGACGGCGGGCTCACCATGAAGCAGGTCGTTTCCGTGATGTGCAACGCGCTTTGGCGCTACGGAAGCCGTTACGGCGTCCGCGTCATGCCGCACGTATGCATCGGGCGCGAAACTTCTCCCGAAGTCGGGATGGAAATCGCCAAGATCGTGATGGAGTACGACGGAGATGTCGTCCTCGACCTGGCCTGCGACGAGGGCGGTCATCCGCCCGAGAAGCATCTGCCGGCCTTCAAGCTGACGTTCGACACGAGGGTCATGCGAGACTGCCATGCCGGCGAGTGGGTCGCCAGTGACCCGCCGGAGACGTACCGGCAACGACTGATGCAGAACCTCCGTACGGCCATCCGCGACCTCCGCTGCAATGGCGTCAGTCATGCCATCCCGCTCATCGACGACCCCGAACTCATCCGCGAGGTCGTTGACAAGGGCATCCGCGTGTCCGGCTGTCCGCTTTCGAACCTGACATGCGGCTCCATCAAGGACGTGCGCGAGCTCGGCATCGACCGACTCATCGATGCCGGGGTCAGGTACACCCTGAACGCGGATGATGACCTGTTCCTTCCGCCGATGGACGAGGTGCTCGCCGCCTGCGACGAAGCATACGACTTCTCCCAAGCGCAATGCGCGGAACTCGAAGCCTCTTCCGAAAACGAGCCGTTCCTCATCCGAAAATACTAGCGAACGCCCCGCTCTTGCGGGGTTTTTTCTTGCCAAAAAATAAAAAAAGACCTCCGCAAAGGGAGGTCGGTCGTTCACGGAAAGTACGGAAGGAAAGCGAGCAAGCTGTCGCGAAGCACCAGATTTGGCGCATGCGGACGAGTCGTTTCGAGACGTTCCGCGGGATGAAAGCCGCGAGTGCAGATGAACGCCGTGGCACCGACGGCCGCCGCGCCGAGGATGTCCTCGATCGTGTCACCGATGACCGCGCACTCCTCACCAGCGACACCCGCCTGGTCGATGATGGAGAGGATCGCCTCGGCCTTGTCGCGCACGTCGCCATCGACCCGGAAGAAAATGTCGCCGAAGCCGCTGCGCTTCACGGCCGCATCGAGCTTGGCCTGCGCATACCCGCTGGCCACCGCGAGCACGCGACCGCGTGACGCCAACGCCTGAACGAACTGCGCGGCGTCAGGAAACAGCCCCGGCGGAGAGCCCTTCTCCCTGAACCCCTCGAACATGATGGCGTTCAGGTCCTGCGACGTGACGTCCTTCGGAATGCCACGAGGCCAATAGAACGAACCCATGAAGTCGGCGTCGACCTCCTGCCGGTACTCTTCGAGCGTCGGGCAAGGCAGGGCGAAGTGGCGGAAGATCCGCTGCACGCCGCACTCGTAGATGTCATGCAGGTCGTCCTGCAAAGTGCCGTTCCAGTCGAAAACTACCAGCGAAAACTTTCGCATCTGTTTCGTCTCCCTTGATGAAAGGCCGATAGGGCCATCTCACACCCCGAACACGCGTTTTTCAATAAAAAGTCAAGGTGCCGAGCGTCATCTCTTAGCGAGAAGGGGTGGCCAAACGCAAACGACGCCCACTTGGGACGTCGTTTGCGTTTGGGAGATTTAGTGGTCGGCCCGCTGGGACTTGAACCCAGAACCGCCGAGATATAAGCTCGGTGCACTAACCATTGTGCTACGGGCCGGCGCCGATCGTGTGCCAAATTTAGCACTAATATGCTGCTTCTGGGAAGGTCTCTGACCATTGCAAGTTGAACCAAAATCGGTATACTGCTCCTATTAAGGAGACTGCTCACGGCAGCATATGTCTCCCGCCTCAAAATGGCACCTCGTTCCCCGCTTGGGACAAGATCAAAATACGGACTATGAAAAAAACATATCAGATTACCCAAGAGGACGCGGGGCAGCGTCTCGATACCTGGCTGACGGCAAAGTTGCCGGAGGTTTCGCGCAGCCGCATCCAAAAATGGATCAAGGCCGGCCTGGTAACGATCAATGACGAAGCAGTGACGCCGCACGAAGCGCTCTCCCTTGAAGACACCGTCGAGGTGGCGGACTACGACGCACCGAAGACCAAGGAAGACGCGCTGCTCCCCCGCCCCGACATCGGCGTTGACGTGGTCTATGAAGACGACGACATCATCGTGGCGAACAAGCCGTCGGGACTGATCGTGCATCCGGCAATCCCGGGCGAATCCAACACGCTGGTCAACGCGCTCATCGCGCAATTTCCGGAGATCGTCGGCATCGGGGACGACTCGCAGCGCCCCGGTATCGTGCACCGACTCGACCGCGAAGCATCCGGCCTGCTGGTCATCGCTCGCACCAAGGCCGCTTTCAAGAATCTCAAGGCGCAGTTCCAGGCGCATGTGGTTAAGAAGGAATACGCCGTGCTCATCGACGGGTATCCGCCGGCGGATTCCGGCACCATCAAGTTGCCTATCGGACGTTCGGCATCTGGTGGAAAAATGGCCGCACGCCCCATCAAACTCAACAAGCGCAGCGGCGAACTGGAAATGACTCCCGGCGACCGCACGGCCATCACCCACTACCGTATCGAGGAAAAACTCCCCAAGGTCACCTTTCTTACCGTGCGCACCGAAACCGGCCGCACCCACCAGATTCGCGCGCACTTCCACGCGCTCGGCGTCCCCGTTGTCGGTGACCCGCTCTACGGCGCCAACCGCGTCGGACGCATGAACTCACCGCGTCTCTTCCTCCATGCCAAGTCGCTCTCCTTCCAGCACCCGGTGACGGACATCGAACTCTCGTTCTCGGCTCCGCTGCCCAAAGAATTGGACGAGGTGCTTAAGAAAGCCAGAAAGTAACACGCCCATGCTCATCACCATCTCCGGCCTGTCCGGCTCCGGAAAATCCAGCGCTGCCAAAGGACTCTCCGCGAAAATCGGAGTGCCTACGGTAGACATCGGGCAGATTTTTCGACGCATGGCCAAGGAGCATGGGATGGACGTGGTGACTTTCGGACCGTACGCCGAGAAACATCCGGAAATTGACCGCAAATTAGATGCGGCGATGATTCGCAAGGTCAAACGCGCCGGCGACATCATCTTGCAAGGACGCCTGGCAGGACACATGACGGCAAGAGAAGGCATGGAAGCCGTCCGCATTTGGATAGCCGCCTCGGCCCGCACCCGCGCCTCACGCGTGTCCAGGCGCGAAGGCGTACCTTATCGCCAAGCCCTGTCCGAGATCAGCCAGCGCGACCGGGACAACCGCATCCGCTATAAGCGGACCTACGGGCTTGACTTGAATGACCTGAGCGTCTATGATATCGTCGTTCAAACAGACAGGCTCTCGATAGAGGAGGTTGTCACTTGTTTAGTCAAAGCATTAAACCGCATATGGCCGAAGAAGCGAAAAATGAAGTCAACGAAGCGGAAAGCCAGTCTTCCACCGAAACGGCCGCTGCGGACGTGAAGGTTGAACCTGTGAAGGCCACGGAGATCGAGCCTGGCATGGTCGTTCGCGTCCACCAGAAGATCAAGGAAACCACCTCGAAGGGCGAGGAGCGCGAGCGCATCCAGATTTTCGAAGGAACCGTCATCGCCGTGAAGGGCAAGGACGCTACCAGCCGCACCATCACCGTCCGCAAGATCGCGAGCGGCGTCGGCGTGGAGCGCATCTTCCCCGTGATGTCCCCGGTAGTCGCCAAGATCGAGTCAGTCAAGCAGTACGCCGTCAGCCGCGCCAAGCTGTACTACCTCCGCACCCACAAGAAGAAGCTCGTCGAAAGGTCGGCCAAGGGTACCGAGACCGTCGACACCAAGAAGAAGGTCTCAAAGAAGAAGTAGCGCAATCAAAAACCGTCCCCATCACTGGGGGCGGTTTTTCGTCTGTCCGAATCTAGTTCAGGCCGGAGTAGTAAGCCAGGCTGCTCATGATCGGACCGCCTGTCGGATAATCCGCCAGTTCGGTCTCGTCGACGGTGACGATCTTCTGCTTCCAGTTCACGCCGTAGACGCTCTGTGCGGCCTCCTCGCTCTGAATCCAATGAGCCGAACCGTCCTTGCTGATCGAATAGACCTTCGGGGACAGCGCGATCTTGAGAAGTTTTGTTTCAGGCTGGTAGAGCACGTCGCCGCCGACCGGAATGGACGCGAGCTTGGCCGCCGAGACGACTTGCACCGAAGCGAAATCGTTGAAGTAACTGTAGAACTGACCTTGGCCCGTGAACACGTAGCGCTTGCCGTCCTGGGCCGCGAAGTACACGGCGGGGCTGGTCGGCGACTTCACGAGATGACCCGTGTAGCGCGCCGGACCGACTGCCGTCTTCACGACGACCTTGGTAGCGGCAAACTTGAGCGTCTGGTTACCAGCGACACCTTCGATCCAGGCGATGTTGCCGTTCTTCACGGTAAGGTCGCTGGTTTCGACGGTCGAGGGAATCACCACGGACTGGCCGGCGGTGTAGGTCACGAGACCTCCGCCGTAGCGCGCGCCGGCAGCGGCAGAACCATCGGCATCGAAGCGGTCAAGGATGACCGGTTCAAAACTAATGACGTCCTCGAAGCTGCGTTCCGTGGAATGGAACACGATCGGAGTGATGGCATTGGGCTCGCGCATGGTGACGTAACCGCCATCCATGTAGCGTGCCTTGCTGGCCGACTCCTTGCTGTAAATTGCCTTCTGATTATAATAGTTGGTCAGCTCAAGAAGCGTGCTCTTGTGCGCCAGGTCGGTCAGCAGCAAGTCAGTGACGTTCATGAGGACCTTGCCGTTGTCCATGTCTTCCAAACGCGTGACTTTGGGAGGCACGTCGCGCTGGAGCATTTCGATTGCAGGCAGGCCGTTCATTGAAACGTAGGTGATGCGCTTGTCGTAGCTCCAGTTCTTGGTGGAATACTCCCAAGCGGCATTGCCCTTGCCGTCCACGGTGAAGTACTCGGTGAGAGGACGGTCATCGCCCTGACCGACGACGCCGGTAAACGCGCCCGTGTTGACGAGCACGTGCATCCAGTTCTCATTGGGGCGGGTGTTGAGCCAGAACAGGTTGGAATCCGAGAAGGCATAGTTGGTCGCAGGCCAAGTGTCCACGCGGCGGACGCCCTTTTGGTCCTTGACCATCAGGTTGTAGGCGTTGGCGCTGGGCTGGCTGGTCCAAGCGATGCGACCGGCCGAAGTAATCGGGTGACGGTCGTCGTAGCTGTTGTCGGAAACCTTCTTCACGGAATCGCCGTCGAAGGAATAGATTTCACGATCATGACCGTCCGACATGGTCCAAACGACCAAGCCGTCAGCCACGTCAAAGTTGCCCTTCACCGCGTCGTAGAAGCCATTACCATCATCCTTCCAGTCGGCCTTGTCGAAGGCGGCCAAAAGACGGGTCTGCACGCCGTCAAAGACGTACAGCTTGCGGGTGTTGCCGGAAAGCTCGGTCCAGGCCACAAGGTTTTTGTCGACCTTGTAAGCCTCGATCTGCGAGTCAACCGAATCCCGGGAGAGAACCGCAACTTCCCACGGATCGTACGTCAACGAAACCGGGCTGGTCTCAGCCGCCAAGGCCGGGGAAACCGTAACGAACAGCGAAAGCAGCGTCGCCACGGCCGTAATTTTTGCGATGGTTGAGCTAAATTTGTGCATAGTTTTGGGTGTTCATGGCAAGAGTAGAACCGATATTAATACCACAAAAGCGTCATTTTGTCAACCCTGACCGACAAATCCTGCGGTTCCTCACGAAACCGCACCCGCGAATAATGACGTTCCGTCTTGACGAGGTGCTCTTTTAGGCACATGCTCAGCGCCAAGTTCTTTCAGAAAAAGGAGACTGCCATGATCATCGATAGTCACACCCACATCGGGCATAAGATCATCGTCGCGAGTCCGGATGACCTGGTCAGCTCGATGAACGCCGCGGGGATCGAGACGTCGCTGGTATTTGCCGGCCACATCAACGCCTGCTCCACGCAGCTGCTGCTCGAGGAGATCGCGCCGCACCGCGACAAGCTGATGCCCGTCGGCGTCATCTCGCCAATCTGGCCGTCCGAAGACACGCTCCCAAAATTGGAAGCGATGCTCCTGCAAAAGACGCTCGTCGCCGTGAAGTTCTACCTCGGCTACGAGCACTTCTTCCCCACCGACCACGTGGTACGGCCCTACCTGGAACTGCTGGCCCAACACGGCGTGCCTGCCATCTTCCACACGGGAGACTGCTACGGCAAAGTCGGCGGAGCAAAGCTCAAGTACGCCCATCCCCTGCACCTCGACGAGCTGGCCGTGGACATGCCCAAGCTGACCATCGTCATGGCGCACATGGGCAACCCCTGGCTCACCGATGGGGCCGAGGTCTGCTACAAGAACCCCAACGTCTACGCCGACTGCTCCGGCTTCGTCTGCGACGACTTCACTCCGAGCTCGCGCGAGTCGTTCATCGCGAGCGTGCGGCAGTTCATGAAGTACACGGAACAGCCAGAGAAGCTGCTCTTCGGAACCGACTGGCCGATCACCAATCAGAGACCCTACGCCGATGCCGTCACCGAGGCGCTCGGCGGCGAGGGCGGAGCGACGGAGCTGGTGATGGGTGGGAACGCGGCACGGGTGTTCAAACTCGCCTAGAAAACGGAATACGATACGGCTTACGGCTCCCGAATGGGAGCTTTTTGTTCGCCTAACGCAAAACGCGGCCCCGCAGGACCGCATTTTGCGTTTCTGATGCCTAGGCCCGTGCCATAGCATTCTTCATCGTCTTCTTCAGATAGTCGGCAGTCCGCGAGTTCTTCGCCTTGAGGACGTCCCGCGGCGTGCCCTCGGCGACGACCACGCCTCCTCCGGCTCCGCCTTCGGGACCCATGTCGATGATCCAGTCGGAGGACTTGATGACGTCGAGGTTGTGCTCGATGACCAGGACGGTGTTGCCCTTCTCTACCAGCTGATTCAGGACTCCGAGCAGACGCTTGATGTCGTCGAAGTGCAGGCCGGTCGTCGGCTCGTCGAGAATATACAACGTGCGGCCGGTGGCGCGACGCGACAATTCCGTCGCGAGCTTCACGCGCTGGGCTTCACCGCCGGACAGCGTCGTGGCGGATTGGCCGAGCTTCAGATAGCCGAGACCGACGTCCTTCAGCACGGCAAGCTTTTCGTGGATGAGCGGCAGATCGGTGAAAAACGTAGCGGACTCTTCTACGGACATCTCCAGCACGTCGGCAATGGTCTTGTCCTTGTAGTGGATCTCCAGAGCCTCGGCGTTGTAGCGCTTACCGCGGCACTCGGTGCATTCGATGTAAACGTCTGGCAAAAATTGCATCTCGATGCGCACCAGGCCTTCGCCGGCGCAAGCTTCGCAGCGGCCGCCGCCCTTCACGTTGAAGGAGAACTTGCCGGCGTCGTAGCCTTTCATCTTGGCCTCGGGGACTTCGGTGAACAAATCACGAATCGCCGTGAACACGCCGGTGTAGGTTGCGGGGTTGGAGCGCGGGGTTCGACCGATGGCGCTCTGGTCGATGCTGATGACCTTGTCGATGTCGTTCATGCCCTTGATTTCCTTGTGGGCTCCCGGGTTGTCCTTGGCCCGATAGAACTTCTTGGCCAACGCCTTGGAGAGAATGTCGATGACCAGAGTGGACTTGCCGGAGCCGGAGACGCCGGTGACGCACACCAGCATGCCGAGCGGGAAGCGCGCGGTCACGTTCTTGAGGTTGAACTCGGAAGCGCCCTTGACGATGAGCGCCTTGCCGTTGCCGCGACGGTACTTGGTGGGCGTGGGAATGAAATCCTTGCCGATGAGGTAGCGGCCGGTGAGGGAGTTCTTGTTCTTCTTGAGCTCGAAGGGCGTGCCCTCGGCGATGATCTCGCCGCCGAACTCGCCTGCTCCGGGGCCCATGTCGATGACATAGTCGGCGGCTTCGATGGTGGCTTCGTCGTGCTCCACCACGATGACGGTGTTGCCCTGGTCGCGCAGCTTCTTGAGCGCGTCGATGAGCTTGTCGTTGTCGCGCGGGTGCAGGCCGATGCTGGGCTCGTCCAAAATGTAGATGACGCCGGAGAGATCGGTGCCGAGCTGGGTGGCGAGGCGCACGCGCTGCAGCTCACCGCCGGACAAGGTGATGCCGGCGCGATCCAGCGTGAGGTAGCCGAGACCGACCTCCACCAGGTTGTTGAGGCGCACGGTGATTTCGCGGAGCGCTTGGCCGGCAATCTTCTCTTCGCGTTCGGAGAGGAGGGGTTCGTTTTTACCGGCAGCCTTCTTTGAGGAAGACTTCGGCACAGGCAACGCGACTGACTTTGCCGCCATGGGTCGCGCGGCCGCGATCTTTGCCACCGCCACGTGCTTCTCCATGCTCGTCAAGAGCATCTTGAAGAACTTCGAGGCCTCATCGATGGAGAAACCGACGGTGTCGGCGATGGTCTGTCCGCCGAAGGTGATGCCGAGGACTTCGGGGCGCAGACGCTTGCCCTTGCAGGCCGGGCAGGTGACCACGTTCATGTAGCCTTCGATTTCCTTCTGGACGTAGTCGGAGTCGGTTTCCTTGTAGCGCTTTTCCAAATTGGGAACGACGCCCTCAAAGGGCACCTGCTCGTTTTCGACCAGATACGTTTCGTCGCCAGTGCCGTACAGGATGATGTCGAGGGCGCGCTTTTCCAGTTTTTCGATAGCCGTATCGACCGAGAAGCCGTGCGTCTTGGCGACGGCGGCGAGGAGTTTGGTATACCACTGCTGGTTGCCGGCGATGCGGGTCCACGGCTTGATGGCGCCCTGCGCGAGCGTGAGACGCGGGTTGGGAATCACCAACTCCGGCTCGACCACGAGTTTGGTGCCGAGGCCGGTGCAGGCCGGACAGGCGCCGTGCGGACTATTGAACGAGAAGATGCGCGGCTCCAATTCCGGAAGGTGGACGTTGCACTTGGAACAGGTCAGGCGCTGGCTGTAGGTCATGTCATCGCCGCTGTCCTCGCGATACAAAGTGAGGAATCCGTCGGCCATGTCGAAGGCTTTGGAAATCTGGGCTTCCAACAAGGTGGAATCATCCTGCTGGTTGTAGCGGCCAATGACTACCTCGATGGTGGAGCGCTGCTCCTTGTCGCGGCGCATGGCCTTCATTTCATCGAGCGGCGCAAACAGGCCGTTGAAACGGACTTCGGAATAGCCGCTCTTGCCCGCCCATTCGAGCAGGTGCTTATGGACGCCTTTTTCGTCCCGAACCATCGGCGCGAGGATTGCCACCGCGGACTCTTCGATGACGGAGCGGACCTTCTTGGCGATTTCGTGCGGGCTCTCGTGATGGACCTCGTCACCGCAAGTGGGGCAGTGCGGGCGACCGGCACGCGCAAAAAGCAGACGAAGGTAGTCGTAGATTTCGGTGATGGTGCCGACCGTGGAGCGCGGGTTGGAAGAAGTCGTGCGCTGCTCGATGGCGATGGTGGGCGAAAGGCCGTGGATCTCATCCACGTCGGGCTTGTCTTGGAGTTCGAGGAATTGGCGAGCGTACGAGGAGAGCGACTCGACGTAGCGACGCTGACCCTCCGCGTAAATGGTGTCGAAGGCAAGCGAAGACTTACCGGAACCGGAAAGGCCGGTAATGACGGTGAACTTCCCCTTGGGAATCTTCGCGTCGATGTTCTTGAGATTGTGCACGCGAGCGCCTTTGATGACGATCGCGTTGTTGGCGTTGGCGTTGCCGTTTGCGGGCATGGTGCTGTCCGTCAATGTGAACCAAGGTAAAAATGGGCACGACGATCTCGGCCTAGCGACCGCGACCGAACAAAACTGTTATCGAGTATATCGAACGGTCAAGGTACTGGCAAGGGTTGAGGCCTAAGGTACGATTTCCGTAATGCTTGCCATGCGTACAAAAGAAAAACGCCGCAGTGAGGCGGCGTTTTTTCAAATCCCACATCCCAAGACCTGACCACGGGATTATTGCGTGGCGTCCCCCTTTGGGCCGCAACGATGCTGCTCGCAAACCATGACGTTCTTGTCATTGCAGTCGTTAACGTCATCGCAGCGCGCACCAATGCCTCCGGACGTGCACACTTTGAAGTCCCCCGCCTTGGAGCAATGATGACTTGCGCAACCGTTGTCATCATCGCACGCAGAACCGATTACGCCGGTGGTACAGGTATGGACGCTGCAGAAACCGCTGGCACATTCAGTCGGACTGTCACAGGGCGCACCCGGAGAACCGTCGGTACAGAAATGGGACTCCATGGTATTGCAGAAACCGCCCCTACTGGCACAGTCCGCGTTGTTGCGGCAGCACGTGTCATACACTACGCCGTCCTGTATCGGACAGACGACGGCCTTGAATTTGTCCCTGTCGTCGGGAACATCCATGCACACGTGCGCGTAGCCGGTGAGCTTCACGCAGCGCAACGGAGACTGGCACTCCGAATCCTCGTCGCAATAACTGTACTTCGTCCCCGGCGAGCACGTATTCGACAGGAAGGTGCTGCACTTGTATCCGGTCTTGCACTCGCTGCCGGCATCAGTGCCGCCGCACGGCGAACCGATTTCACCGGCACTGCAACTGTTACCCCAATTGGTCTGGCACTTGCCGGTAATGCACTGCTTGTCGTCCTGACACGCGTCTCCCGGCTGTCCGGAGGCACAAGTATTAAGCCCCACGCCAGAGCCGGAACAGAAGCCTCCGCAGCAACTGTCGTTCTTTCCCGATGCCGCGCACGTCGCACCGTCCGGAAGACAGGACTTGCAGACATAACCGCCCGATGTTCCTGCGGGTGAAGGGGGCGCGTCTTTCGGCGGCGTCGGAACGTGGCCGCACTGAAAGGTGTCGTTCGCGTCGGCGTGATTGCAGCGGAAAAGGTAGCTGCTGCATTTTGCCTTGTCATCAGAGGAGTACGGGATCATCCCGGCTCCAGAACCGCTACAGCCCATGCCGACGCACTGTGACAAGTCATATTTGGACAAATCGGCCTCTGCGACCTCCGAACGGAGCTTGGCAAAATTGCACTGGCCCATTGCCTTTGCCGTGTCACCCGTCGCCTTGTCGGTAAGCACGACGTACGGAACGCCGCACGGCTCGCACATTTCCGTATAGGCGCAACTAGCGACAGTACTGCGTTTGGTAATCTCGATTTTTGGCATCTGCAACTTGAGGGTGTCCGGATTGACGGTACGCAGAATGAGCATCGCCCCAAAAACCAACAGCATGCCGACGATGGCGTTCTTGATACGTTCCTTTCCCTTGCTGGTACGGTCGGAAGTGCCGGCCGTGAGGTACTGAAAACCGCCGACCATGAACATCA
Organism: bacterium; assembly: GCA_023246195.1. Classification (GTDB taxonomy): domain Bacteria; phylum Patescibacteriota; class Patescibacteriia; order SG8-24; family SG8-24; genus JAHFIW01. The sequence goes on along the minus strand of JAHFIW010000005.1, from coordinate 9,849 downwards.
CCGTCGCAATCAGGCCGGCAACGCCCACGCCGTAGTTGAAAACGATGATGATGTAATCGCTCATGTCGAGCGCAACCGTATGACCGCCGATGGAAATGGTCAGAGGAACTGCGGGCGGGTTGGCATAACAGAGGCCCTGACCGGGAGGGCACTCCTTTCGCACCTCAAAACAATGCTGATTGTCGCAATTGCCCCGCGTCTTGGAATCGATGCACTCCCCCCTCATGAAGCACGTGACCGGCTTTTGCGCCTGAGCGGGGGCAGCGATGAACGCCGGCGCAAAGGCCGCAAAAGCGACCGCGAGCTGCCAAGCCACGAAGGCGCCGAGAAGTGCCGGTCTGCTGCGGAAGTTGAGATTGCCGACCAGTTTCATAGCCCTATTTAATCATTTTCTGAATCAAGTTCTCGAAAACGTCGATCGGCACCGCTCCATCCACCCGACTGCCGTTGAAGAAGAAGGTGGGAGTGCCCGTGATTCCCAGGCGCTGCGCCGTGGCCCGGTCAGCCTCGACCTTCGGCCTGTAGAGCTGGCTCGTGAAGCAATGCTCGAACTGCTTGGTGTCCATGCCGACCTCGGCGGCGTATTGAGTGAGCATCTGGTCGGAGAGCGACGGCTGATTGACGAACAGCTTGTCGTGATAGGCCCAGAACTTTCCCTGTTCCTGCGCGCAGCGTGCTGCCACTGCGGATTGCATGGCGTAGGGATGAATCTCACTTAGCGGGTAATCGCGATATTCAAAGCGGACCTTGTCGCCGTACTTTTGCATCAGCGACCGTACCACGAGGGCCTCTTCTTTGGAGTAGGGGCACTGGAAGTCGGCGAACTCGACCACTACCAGTTTTGCGTCAGCAGGACCTTGCGAAGCAGCGGTGTCCAACTCCACGTCAGTCCGCGCCGATGAAGCAGCGGAGGCCGCGGCTCCGCCGTTACTGACGGAGGTAAGACGGTTCTCAAACTGCGGGAGATCCACCAGTTGTCCCGTCTTGATCTTCTGATAATAGAACCAGACGCGATAGCCGATGAACAGTGCCGCGGCCGCGACAAGCAAAAAGACGGCCCAGCCGCCGAAGGCACAACCCCAACCACCTTTTTTTTCCGCCCGTTGCGGCTTAGTAATATCCAGATCGTAGGTAGGCATGGGCACAGTATATCAGAAGTTACGCCAAACCGTTGACACGCAAAGAGCCGCATGATAATCTGCCGACAGTCGCTTCGAGCGAAAACGAAGCATTTTCCGCCCTTCTATTGCCCTCGCTAATGAGGCAAGGGGGCCATGAAACACATGTTTGCAAGCATTTTCACGAAGACCAACCTCACCGTCGCCCAGATCGTCATCTCGATACTCCTGATGATCGCCATCCTGCTGCAATCGCGCGGCACGGGTCTCGGCAACACCTTCGGCGGCGAAGGCAACGTCTATCGCACCAAGCGCGGCGTCGAAAAGGTGCTCTTCCGCGCCACGATCCTCTTCGCCTTCATCTTCCTCTGCGTGGCGCTCGCCACAATCATCGTGCCCCAAGCATAAGGCCAGGCACCCCTCAACAAACTGTGCCAAAATTCTCCGAGCGAATTTCGTCGTTTTTCGGCCGTTTCCGCGGCGCAACCGGCTCCTCGGCGACCGATACCCACCGCAACCTCGACAAGAGGCTGGTATTACAGTTTTCGGACAAAAAGATCCCGACGGCCAAACAACTCAAACACCTGCCGCGCTTTCTTTCCCCCAAGGAAAAAAGGGTCATCGGCATTCTCGGCGGCATCATTGCGCTGGCTCTCTTGGCGTTAGGAGCACAACTTTGGAACGCTCACGTCATGTCCGTGCCTGCAGCTGGCGGCGACTACACGGAAGCGTCGGTGGGCGCTCCGCATTATGTCAATCCGATTCTTGCCTCCAATAACGATACCGACCAAGATCTGATAAAGCTGGTGTTTTCCGGCCTCATGAAGACCACCTCAAAAGGTGAACTTGTCCCCGACTTGGCCTCTTCATATGACGTGACCGACGGCGGCAAGACCTACACCTTCAAGCTGCATACGGGAGTACGTTGGCACGACAGCCAGCCCTTCAGCGCAAAGGACGTGGTCTACACCATCGACCTCATCAAGAACCCCGATTTTAAAAGTCCGTTGGCCGCGCAATTTAAGAATGTCTCCGTATCGTCTCCCGACGACCAGACCGTGGTTTTTGCCCTGACCGAACCGTTCGCGCCATTTCTCTCGATGCTGACTGTCGGCATCGTGCCCGAGCATCTTTGGCAGGACATCAAGCCGGAAAACGCACCGCGAGCCGAGCTCAATCTCAAGCCGATAGGCACGGGCCCCTTCAAATTCAAGTCATTTGCCAAAGACAAAAAAGGCGCCATCCTCTCATATACCCTGACCCGCAACGACAGCTACTACGGAAACGTGGCATACCTGTCGTCCATCACCTTCAAATACTTCGCGGACGCCGCCACCGCACATGACGCATTGGTGGCCCGCAGGGTTGACGGAATGAGCTTTTTGCCGTTAGAGTACCGGGACGCAGCCTTAAAGCAGCGCAACATCCGCCTGACCACGTTGCGTTTGCCGCAATATACCGGCGTGTTTTTCAACCAGAACAAGAATATCGCCCTCAAGTCGAAGGCCGTCCGCCAGGCGCTGGCCAGCGCCATCGATCGTGAGACCGTCCTCAAGGAGGCACTGGGAGATAACGGCATACTGGTCTGGAGTCCTATTCTCGCCGGCTTCGTAGGCTTTAATCCCGATGTCAAAAAATATCCCTTCGACGCCGACGGCGCCGGCGCGCAACTCGACAAGGAAGGCTGGAAGCTCGATTCCACGGACGGCGTGCGCAAGAAGGCTTCGATCGATGACAAAAAGAAGCCCGTAAAGACGCCGCTAGCCGTCACGCTTACCACGGTCGACGCAAAGGAAAACATCGCCGTCGCGGAACGCATCAAGCATGACTGGGATGCCATCGGCGTACAGACATCCCTGAACATCGTCGCCGCTTCCAAGATTCAAAAAGACGTCATCCGTCCGCGCGAATACGAGGCGCTGCTCTACGGCGAAATCATCGGCGCAGACCCCGATCCGTATCCGTTCTGGCATTCCTCGCAAAATGACGCGACTGGCCTCAACCTGGCCGTCTACTCCAACCGCCGAGTGGACGAGATCCTCGAGAAGGCTCGCATTTCTGCCAATGCCGACGATCGTCAAACGTTATATCGCGAGTTCCAAGACATTCTCAGCGACGAAGAGCCGGCCATTCTGCTCTACAGCCCCACCTACACCTACGCAGTAGGCCGCAAGGTCCAGGGCGTGCAGGCGGGAACCATCTTCATGCCTTCCGACCGGTTCGATGACGTGACCTCATGGTACGAAAATACGAAGCGGGCATGGAAATGATCCGAAAGTCGACAGTTGGAGGTTTGGAGTTTGGAGTGTAGAGTTCAAGTTGTCGCGACTTTGAACTCTCAGCTCCGGACTTCAAACTCCGCACATGCGGTCGTGGCGAAACTGGCAGACGCACTAGCTTCAGGAGCTAGCGGGCGCAAGCTCATGAGGGTTCAAGTCCCTCCGACCGCACCACCACAGTCATCAAGCCGAAGTGGCCAGCTGCAGAGGTTGCGAGCGCATGGCGTTCGCGGCTTCACACTTTTCCACTTCTCGCTCCGGCGGCAAACCGGCGCAACTGGAAAATTACACCACCTATTTTTATTCGCCCGAGGCGGCCTTCTTGCCGACTTCGGGTCATCTAAGCTATTCCGTATGACGGAAAACAAACCCATTCCGAAGCCGTCGGAGCAGCCGGCAGCCGCAAGGCCTGCCGCCGCTCCTGCACAAAACAACCGCCGCCCGCTGCCGTCACGCCCGCTCACCGCGCACCGTCCTGCTGGACACGGACACTCCCAGCACGGCCACGGCAACCGCAGCTCGCTTTCGGCACCTAAAGAAACCGTGAAGAACGTGCGCCCCTCGGGCCGCATGGATCTCATTTCGGGTCCGCAGCAAATCGTCGCGCCGGAAGGTACTCCCCCGCTCAAGGTCTATGCCCTCGGCGGTTTGGAGGAAATCGGCCGTAACTGCACCGTGCTGGAATGCGGTGACGATATCGTCATCGTCGACTGCGGCCTGATGTTCCCGGAAGAAGGCATGCCGGGCATCGACTACATCATCCCGAACATCACCACTTTCAAGGGGCGCGAAAAGAACATTCGCGGCATCGTGGTGACCCACGGTCATCTGGACCACATCGGCGGCATCCCGCTGACCATCAGCCGTCTGGGATTCCCCACCATCTTCACCGCGCCGCTCACCGCCGGCATCATCAAGAAGCGCCAGGAGGAGTTCGGAAACGTCAACAATCTCAAGATCCAGCTGATTGACGCCGAGTCCAAGATCCAGCTCGGCACGCACTTCACGTTCGAGCCGTTCCACGTCAACCACAACATCTCCGACGCCTTCGGTGCCGCCTTCCACACCCCGTACGGCACCATCCTCGTCACCGGCGACTTCAAATTCGACTTCTCGCCGGTCAACGACGAGCCGGCCGACCTCACGCACATCGCGCAGTTCGGCATCAAGGGCACCTTGGCGCTGTTCTCGGACTCCACCAACGCCGAAAGCCCCGGCCACCAGATTTCGGAGCGCGCCGTCAGCGAGGAAATGGAGCGCATCTTCCAGAACCACAAGGGCCGTCTCATCATCGGCACCTTCTCGTCGCTGCTCACCCGCATCCAGCAGATCATCTGGTTGTGCGAAAAGTACGGTAAGCGCCTGATGATTGCCGGTCGCAGCATGAACAACAACGTGGAGCTGGCGCACTCGCTCGGCTACATGCACTTCAAGCCCGGCACCATCTGCGAGGAGCATGAGTTCTCCCGAGTGCCGGACGAAAAAATGGTCGTGGTCTGCACCGGCGCCCAAGGCGAAAAGAACGCCGCGCTGATGCGCATCGCCAGCAGCGAGCACCGCCAGATCAAGATCCAGCCCGGTGACGGCCTGGTGTTCTCTTCGTCCGTGATTCCCGGCAACGAACGCTCGGTGCAGTCTCTCAAGGACGCATTGGTGCGCCAAGGAGCCAAGGTCTATCATTACAAGAACCTCGACATTCACGCCGGAGGTCACGCCAAGCAGGAAGACCTCAAGCTGATGCTGCGCCTGACCAAACCCAAGTTCCTGATCCCCATCCACGGCAACCGCTTTTTGCTCGAAGCGCACAAGGAGCTCGGTCTGGAAGTCGGCATCCCCAAAGAAAACATCTTCGTGGCTGACAATGGTCAGGTCATGGAATGGACCAACGCCGGCGGACGCATCACCAAGGAGAAGATGCCGACCGAGTATGTCATGGTCGACGGCCTCGGCGTCGGTGACGTCTCGGACGTCGTGCTGCGTGACCGCGTGGAACTTGCAGGTGACGGCATCTTCGTCGTGATCGCCACCATCGACAAGAAGACCGGCGATCTCGTCGGCTCCCCCGACATCATCTCGCGCGGATTCGTCTATATGCGCGAGAACAAGGAGCTGATTGAGCGCTCGCGAGCCTTCATCAAGAAGCTGCTCAAGGATCACGACAAGCGCACTCCGGCCATCGAGGACTACCTCAAGAACAAGATCCGCAACGAAGTGGGATCGTTCCTGTTCCGAGCAACGGAACGACGGCCCATGGTCCTGCCGGTCATCATTGAAGTATAGAACGATCGTCACTTAGAAAAAACGGACCGCGCATGCGGTCCGTTTTTTCATCCTCACCCGATGCTCAATGCATCAGGCTGAAAATCGCATTCTCGTTACCGGCGATATCGGCGCCGAGCGGCTTGCGCATCCATGCCGCATCCGATGACGTCGTGATGACGAAGCGAGCCTGGAAGTTGTTCTCATCGAAGGCTCCCATCGACGAGAACTTCCTTCTGGCAGTCGGAGTGACGTAATACATGTCCGAATTGCCGTTTGCCTTGACCACGGTGCCAAGCGGCCAGTCCGTCGCGAGGCTCGATGTCGTGATATCCGCGCCAGCCAAGAAATTCGTGAAGAACGAGGGGTCAACGTCGATGACGTTTTGGCTCCAATGTGGACCACCGAGTACCGTCGCCGTCGCCTCGTCCTTAATCCAGCGGAGCCTGTAGCCTGGCTCGATGAAGTACGTCTTCGGGTCGGAAACGATCTTCACCCAGTGCGTGGCCGGACGAAGAAGGATCGGCGCACCGAGCGGGATGCTCGCAAGAGTCGCCTGGTCGATGACCTTCACCTTACTGAAATCACCGTACCAAGTAAGAAACATGGTCGAGTTCAGGAAGGAGTGTCTCTTTGCATCGAAACCTATGTAATACACGGCCGAGTCCGCCTGCGTGTTCGGATCATTGTCGCTGGCGAGCTTCACGAGCGAGTCGACGGAGTATCCGGGAGGGAGCGCGGCGTTTGCCGTATCGCGGAAATGCGTGTCATGCGAGGTCACGCCGCCCTCCTCGAGGTCGGCAGGCTGACTCGGAGGTGCCGAGCTGCCGACAGAACCTCCTTCTCCTCCGTCGCCTCCTCCTGTCGAAGAAAGTACTATGGTGATATTGCTACCGCTCTCACTCGAAGCGCCAACACTGCTGTCGGCAAGGATGCCCTCAACCATGACCCTGGCAGTCGACGTTGCCGTCATCGGAACGGTCCAGCCATAGGTTCCGCCAGCGAGATTCGACGAGATGGTCGTCGGATACGTCAAGCCGCCGTCTGTCGAAAGTTTGATTCGCGAACTCACGATGCCCTTACCGCCGACCGACCAAATGACGTTGTAAACGCTTCCGCCGGTGAGCATCCCGCCGTTAGGCTGGACCAGGGACACGAGAGGCACCTGGGTTCCGCCACTGCTGGCGACGACGCCGCCGATGACTATGTTCTTATTCGCGCCGAGCGATCCGGCGGCGCCGGGCGCAGCGAGCACGAGCGCTGCGGGAGTCGCCCCCTTGTTGATTGCCCCGCCATTAAGCGTGAGCGAAGTCGTCGCGGAGTAATCGAGGTCAGACGAGGAGTTGCCGGAAATTACCGTGTAATCGAACGTAAGGACTGACGTGCCGGAACCGCTCGCGTAGTTCACCGCGGTCGTCGCGGGAGTGCCTGTCGCGAGAATGAGCTGCGGCGTGCCGGTAACGGTGACGGGTTCAGAGAAAGTGACGGTCACGTGCACGATCTGGCCTGCCGAATACGTGCCGTCAGCGAGCGTGGAGCTCACGCCGGTAACAACCGGCCCGTCAGGAATCGTCGCTCCAAAGACAAGGAGTCGGCTATTGACGCTATCCGACACGAACAGCGCATCGGTACCCGCGTCGTAGTAGACGGCGATCGGGCTGCTCATTCCGCTGAGCGTGCTGCTGGTGCCGGAAGAGGCGAAGTTGGGCTGGCCCAATACGTGTATGGCGTTTTGGCCATTCGTAATGGACGCAACGTTGAACTCCACGACGCGATTGACGAGTTCCTGCGCGACAAACAGGTGATCGCTGACGCCGTCATAGAAAAGGCCTGATGCGTCGCGTGTCCCCGACTGGCTGTCAGTACCGCTGCCCTGGAGATTGAAGCTTGCGACGCCGAGCACGTTGTCGGCAACGCGGTCCGCGAGATGATTGCCTGAATCAAGGTTGAATACGAGTATGCGATTATTGCCGTAATCGCTGACGAACAGCCGATGATGCGTCGAATCGACGGCGACCCCTTCCGGGTTGTTCACGCCCCTGCGACCGACAGCATCGTTATTCAGGCTGACCTTCGACAGAAGAGGAGCGACCGAACCCGTAACGTCGGCATCAGTTTCGCCGAGGACACCTATCGCGCTCTGGCCGTTCGCCGTCACCGGCGTCGAGAAAATCCTATAGTTATTCGCTTGGCTGACGAAGAGCCGTGCATTGACGCCGTCGTAAAATACCGCGGACGGAGTGACGAGCGCGGCAGCAGTCAATGCGCCCCCGTTGACAGTGATGAAGTCGGGTTGGCCCAACACCCACTCGGCAGCTTCGTCGTTCGCATACGCACCAGCCACATGGAAAACGAGAACGCGCGCGAACGTGGAATCCGCCACGTACAAGCGCTGGTTGGTGGAATCGTACGTGAGGCCCGCGTTGCCGTTCACGCCGCTGGCATCCTGCGTAGCTACGGCACTCGTCGTCAGACTAGCCTGACCGAGAACGTGATCCGCGGGCTCCGAAAATGCCGCCGACACCGAGGCTCCGTCATAGACGAAAACACGGGCGTTGTTGCCGTCTGAAACGAACAACCGGTCATTCGACGCGTCGACGGCGAGATCGCGGGGGCTGTTCATGTTGATGGCCGACGGCGAATAGCCCGCTATGCCATTGGTATAACTTGGCTGACCGAAAGCCTTGACGGCAGGCTGACTGAAGTTGGCAAGACCTCCCGCGATGTTGTATGCGAGGACACGGCTGTTATAGGAATCCGCCACGTACAGGAGTCCGTGCGTCGTATCGTATGCGATGCCCGTCGGCTGGTGAAGCCCGATCTGCGAGACGGCCGCCGCGCTACTTATGAAGTCCGCCTGGCCGATGACCTTGGTAGCCAGTGTTCCCATCGCCGAAATCAAGGTGCTGTCGTAGACGAGCACGCGGTTGTTGTCGTAATCGCCGACGAACAGATAATTGTGAGTCGGGTCATAGGCGACGCCGTACGGATGATTCATCTTGCCTGCAGTGACGCCGAAAACGTTAGTGTTGAAGTCTGGCTGACCGAGAACGTAGTCGGCGACGTAATCGACAAGCGCATTGCCTGCAGTAAGGTTATAGCCGAGGACGCGATTGTTACCGTAATCAGCGACCCACATGATGTGATGCACGTAGTCGATGGTTGACGTTCCGGCGCCGGCCAGACCGGTGCGATTCGGAGCATTGTCCGCGCCATTCTTCGTATAAATCGGATCGCAAGTCGTGGCGTCCGCGTTATTCGAATCACACTCCCCGAGCTCGTTGACGGCGGGCTCATTGTCAGTGATGGAGGCGACGTCAAAGACCATCACGCGGTTGTTCATGCTGTCAGTGACGTACAGGTATGACGTGCTGGAATCGTAAGAAAGGGTCGTCGGGCTGTTGAAGCCCGTCTGCGTGAGGCTGCTCGCGGACGATATGAAGTCCGCCTGGCCGAGGACATGCGCCGCAGCCATGCCGTCAGTGATGATGGCGACGTCGAACTCGAGGACTCGGTTGTTCGTATAGTCAGAGACGAACAGCCTGTTACTCGCCGCATCGTAAGCGATACCCATGGGATCGCTCACGATTGACGCGGTCGTTCCGGAAGAATGAGGAAGCATGTCCACCTGACCAAGGACGTGGTCGGGAACCCGATCCAAGAAAGTGTTATCGGTCTTCAGGTCGTATTCAAGAACACGATGGCCGTTGTTGTCAGTGGTAAAGAAACGATGGTGCACCGTGTCCATCACGGACTGCTCTGGATGGGTCTGATCATTGCCCAATACGCCCTTCGACGACGAGACGTAATCCTTCTGGCCGAGGACGTGTACGGCCGGATCGCCGTCGGCAATGGATGCCACGTGGAAAATGAGCGCGCGGTTATTTTTCGCGTCGGTCACGAACAGCCGTTCGTTTGCGACGTCAAAGGCCACGCCGCTCGGGGCGCGCAACGTGGATTGCGTCGTATTCGGAGACGAACTCGTAAAAATCGACTGGCCCAGTACGTGCGTCGCGGCCATGTTATCGGCAATCGCCGCACCGTTGAACACCATGACCCGATTATGGAAACTGTCGGTGACAAAAAGACGATTGCCCGTCGCGTCGTAAGCGAGCGCGTCCGTGCTGTAAATGCTGGCGGTGGTAGTCCCCCAGTTATTGCTCGTCACGAAATCCGGCTGGCCCAGTACGTGC
>JAHFIW010000031.1:10018-12152 GCA_023246195.1 bacterium | reverse complement strand
CGGGCGTGAACGCAGAGAACCTCAAGGCGTTCTTCGCTTCGAGCCAGGTGCTCGGACTCGTCAACATCTTCTCCGGCGGCTCGTTGCGCAACTTCTCGGTCGTCGCGCTCGGTGTCGGTCCGTACATCACCGCGTCCATCATCTTCCAGCTGTTGGCGATGATCATTCCGCGTCTCGAGGAGATGCAAAAGGACGGTGAGGCCGGCCAGCAGAAGATTAACCAGTATACCCGCATCGCCACCGTCCCTCTCGCCATGCTCCAGGCGTACAGCATGATCGCCCTACTTCGTCAGTCGCAGAAGCCGATCATCGGCGCGTTGAGCCCGCTTGAATACGTCGGCGTGCTTACCACCATGGCGGCAGGAACGCTGCTGCTCATGTGGATCGGTGAATTGATTTCCGAGCGTAAGATCGGCAATGGCGTGTCGATCCTCATCTTCGCCGGCATCATTGCCAACCTGCCCAACGCGGTGCAACAGGCCATTCTTACCTTCGACCCGTCGCAGATCTTCACGTTGGCGGCTTACGCGGTCATCGGCGTGCTGACCATCGCCGGCGTGGTGTTCATCACCGAAGGCCAGCGCAACATCCCCGTCATCTATGCCAAGAGCATGCGCGGCACCAAACAGTTCGGCGGCGCAGAAACGTACCTGCCCCTCCGCGCCCTCATGGCCGGCGTGATCCCGATCATCTTCGCGGTGTCCATCATCATCTTCCCGACGATGATCTCGCAGCTGTTTCTTCACGCCAAGACCGCGTGGGTTGCCGCTGCTGCCACCCAAACGATCGCGATTCTCCAGAACCAGCTTATCTACGGCATCGCCTTCTTTCTGCTCGTCTTCATCTTCACGTACTTCTACACTGCGGTCGTGTTCCATCCGGACCAGGTCGCCGAGAATCTCCAGAAGCAGGGAGGCTACGTTCCCGGCATTCGCCCAGGACGCCCTACTGCCGAGTACCTGATGAAGACGGTCAACCGCATCATTCCGGCAGGAGGCCTCTTCCTCGCCGCCATCGCCGTGCTGCCGCTCGTCGCCAAGTATTTCACCAATTCGCAGTCATTGGCGATCGGAGGAACCGGCATGCTGATCGTGGTGAGCGTGGTCATCGAAATCGTCAACCAGGTCAACGCGCAACTCATGATGAGAGAGTACGAAACGCTCTAAAAGAACGCGCAAAAAGGAGGCCTCCGGGCCTCTTTTTTGTCGTCATCGTAACCGTAAAACTTGAAAAACACCCGATTTTTTGCTATACTTACGGAGTATTCAAGCGCTGATCTTATGAGCGACGCATCTCGACGCCATAGCCGGGAACAGATTGATAAGCTTACGTATCGCATCTCCAGCTTGGATCAGGCGAGGAGGGAGTTGGTTCGTGCCCATTTGTATCGCTTGCACGATCAGAATGACGGCTTGTTCTATAAAGAATCGTTCCATCGCGAGATGGTTGCATTGCTGGAATCGAATCAGATTTCGCAATTGGAATTTCATGACGTCGAACGCGCCTTCTTCGGCTGACAGGGCCGGACATTCTAAGAAGCTCGGCCTTTGGGTGATGGTCCAGACGGTGGTGGTCTTGGCCGCTACTTTTGCGGTGGCTGCCTTGGCTGCCCGCGCAGGTCACCGGCCGGCGGTTAACGTCATGCCCACCGACGAGGCGTCAGTTTGGGGGTTCCTGGCGGCATTCGCCGCAGTAACGGCCCTTGTGCTTATTCTGACCCGCCATTTTAAAAAGACGAAGTTCCTTGAAGCCGTCTTCCTTCTGGCGGTGTTCACGGGAATCGGGTCGGCATTGGTGGCGCTGTTCGGGACTTCGGTTGCCATGCTCGGCACTTCGGCAGCGGTCTTTCTTTATTACTTCAGCCGCTCGGTGCTCACCTTCGACCTCTTGCTGGCGTTGGGCTGCGCTGGCATTGCGGCAAACCTTGGGGGAGCCATGCATCCTACGGGCGTGGCAGTCATCATCGCGGTGTTGGCGGTTTATGACATCGTGGCAGTGTACGTGACCAAGCACATGGTGGAGATGGCCGAGGCGATGTTGCGGCGAAAAGTATTTTTTGCGATGATTCTTTCGGAACGTCCCGGTAACCTGCTCTTGCCGGTCACGACCGTCACTTCCGGGTCGGGTTTCATTT
>JAHFIW010000031.1:0-10008 GCA_023246195.1 bacterium | reverse complement strand
AGCTTCGGTTTCCGTCATCGATGCCCGTGCCGCGGTACTGGTGGCAACGGGCGCATTATGCGGGGCGGTGGTTCTGCACCTCGTCTTTCTTTCGCAGCACGAACGTCGTCCGATGCCTGCGTTGCCGCCTATTGCGGTCGGCGCGCTGCTTGGCTTCGTCGCGTCATTTTTCCTCACTTCAGCCGTCTGAGCTTTCAGAAGGCCGCCACATCAACACTTTGCTATGCACAACATACTCATGCTCGGCGCGCAGGGTTCCGGAAAGGGGACTCAGGCGGAACGTCTCTCGGCAAAGCTTGCCATTCCTACGGTTTCCATCGGCCATCTTTTTCGGACTGAAATCGACAAGGGGACGGGGCTCGGGCAGATGATTCAGGATTTCATGAATCGCGGCGATCGCGTTCCTTCGAGTACGGTAAATCAGCTCATGCGCGGACGCCTCGAGGAAGCGGATGTTTCCAACGGCGTTATCCTCGACGGCTATCCTCGCACCATTCATCAGATGGAAAATCTGGATCAGATTTTCACGGCGAACGGACGCGCGCTCACCAATGTCATTTACATCAACGTCAGCGACGAGGAGTCGTTGCGGCGTCTTTCTGGCCGCTGGGTCTGCTCCAATACCAAATGCGAGGAGAACTATCACGAAAAGTACAATCCTCCCAAGAAAGAGGCCGGAAGGTGCGATACATGCGGTTCGGAACTGGTGCAGCGATCTGACGACAAGCCAGAAGCCATCGCGCACCGTCTGGAGCTGTACCATAAGGATACGCAGCCGCTGATTGACCACTACCGCACTCGCGGCGTTCTCATCGAGGTAAACGGCGAGCAGTCCATCGACAAGGTCGAAGAGGATATCAATAGGTCCTTGGGGATCTAATGGCGTTCGGCGTTATGAATGACATCGTCATGATCGGTCCCCAGGGGTCGGGCAAAGGAACGCAGTCCGAACGATTGGCCGAGAAGCTCGGCGTGCCCCATATCTCTTTGGGCACGCTTTTTCGTGCCGAGGTGAAGGCTGGCAGCGATGTCGGCAAGGCCATCGAGGCCTACCTCGTGCGCGGTGACATCGTGCCGTCCGCAGTGGCCTCCGAGGTCATCACGCGCCGTCTTGCTGCCAAGGATGCCGAGAACGGTGTCATTTTAGACGGCTTTCCCCGCACTCTCGAGCAGGCCGACATGCTCGACAATATCTTGATGCCGCTGGGCCGAAGGCTTGCCCGTGTCGTTTACCTGAACGTCTCCGACGAAGAGGCTTTGCTGCGCCTCGAGGGTCGGCGTGTCTGCACCAACGGAGCCTGCGAGCGAAACTATCATGTAAAGTATCATCCGCCGGCCAAACCGGACGTCTGTGACCGTTGCGGCAGCGCTTTGGCTCAGCGCAAGGACGATAATCCCGAGGCCATCAAGCATCGCCTGGCGCTGTATCATACTGAAACCATGCCGCTCATCGCCCTGTACCAGGGGCTGGGGGTCTTGCGCGAAATCGACGGACAGCGTACCATCGACGAGGTTCATTCCGACATCTTGAAAGCCGTCAGTAGCGTCGGATAGCAGGATTAGGGACTCTTTGACCGCGTCGCAGATTTGCAGAGGAGAACGAAAATGATCGGGAATCCCAAAGAAAGTTTCGTTTGTGTCGCCGGGCTCAAGGGCGCCGGCAAGGACGAGTTCTGCCGTCACATGGTGGCGGCGCACGGATACCAGAGCGTGCGATTTTCCGACCCCATCAGGGAGGAAGCCACGCGTCGATACAAGGACTACACGGTCCAGCAGCTCATCGAGATCGGCAACGAGGGTCGGCGCATGCATGGTGCCGGCTACTGGGCCGAACAGCTCATGCTCCGCGCAAAGTCCATGGGGTGGCAGAGGCTCGTCATCAACGGCATCCGCAACCCCGGGGAAATCGATGCCGTGGGGAAGTCCTCGTCCTGGCCCATCACGCTCGTCGGCATCACTGCGCCGAGCATGGTCCGGTTCGAGCGCATTTCGAAGCGCGGCCAGATCGAGGACCTGCCGGACATCGCCAAGTTCCTGGTCATGGACGACGCCGATCGCGGCCTCGACCAGCCGGCGGACGGTCAGCAGGTCGACCGCTGCATGGCGCTGGTCCCGCATGATCGGCTCTACAACAACGCCGGTACGCTCGAGGCCTACCACGCTTGGATCGACGGGATTCACGAGGACATCGAGGCCCGACGCCGCGCCGCCAAGCACTGAAACGACAGGTCGTCATCCGACGGCCTTTTTCTTTCTCCGTTCATAAAGTACACTCTCTCCATATGGTCAGACTCAAGACCCCCCAAGAAATCGAAGACATCCGCGAAGGCGGGGCAATCCTGTCCCGTGTCCTTACGGAACTCGTCTCCATGGTCCGCCCCGGCATGACCACGGGCGAGCTTGATGCGCTCGCGGAGAAGCGCATGCGCGAGGCCGGCGGCGAGCCGTCGTTCAAGGGCTACGTGGTCGATCCTGACATCCGCCCCTTTCCCTCGACGGTCTGCCTTTCGATTAATGACGAGGTCGTGCATGCGCCCTCAGACGTTTCGCGCGAACTGACCGACGGCGACATTCTCAAGCTGGACATCGGCTTGCGCTATAAGGGCCTCTGCACCGACATGGCAGTCACTGTTCCGGTAGGCACGGTGCCCGACGAGACGCTCAAGCTCATCGCCGTTACTAAGGAGTCGATGTTCGTCGGCATCGGTAAGGCCCGCGAAGGCGGGTGGATCAGCGATATTGGCAAGGCTGTCGATAAGGTCGTGCGCCGCAACGGCTATTCCACCGTGAAGGATCTCACCGGTCACGGCGTCGGACATCAGGTGCACGAAGAGCCGCACATCCCCAATTACTTCGATCCCGGCGCGCATCCGGTGAAGATCGTCCGGGGCATGGTCTTGGCGATTGAGCCGATGGTGAACATGGGAGAAGAAGACGTGCGAATGAAGCGCGATGGGTGGACTGTGGTAACCGATGACGAGTCTCCTTCGGCGCACTTCGAAGTTACTATTGCCATAACGGATAAGGGCATGGAGATTCTTACTCCGGTGCCATTGAATGCGTAGGATTTTGCTCTGGGCAGGGTGGCTGCGGTTCCCTTGGGGACGCGTGTCGGAGTCGCCCCTCCTTGCAGCCGCCGCTAAAACTGGCGCGTGAGAAGTATGAATGTCCTCGGTGTAGATTTTGGCACTCGCAATATCGGATTGGCGGTGGGGGATACCGAATCTCGCATGGCTTTTCCGCTGTTCTCCATTGACGTTCAAAAGGAGAAGGACGTGATCGGGGCGGTCATCGCGCACGCGAATACCGAGGGAGCTGAACGCGTTGTCGTGGGGATTCCTCGACGGTTGGCCGGCGCGGGGTCGGTAGGCGATACGGAAAAGGCCGCGTTGGATTTCGTCGCCGCATTGCAGCGGCGAGCGCAGATGCCGGTGGATACGGAAGACGAACGGATGACCTCGGCGCTGGTGGATCGTTGGAGGCAGGATTCCGGCTTGAAGAAAAAACATTTCGACAAAGACGCCGCCGCCGCAGCGGCAATCTTGGAATCGTATCTTGAACGCACGGCAAGAAAGTAGCATCCTCATTCCGGGCCGCTGCCTTCGTTTTCACGCACGCATCATGGCGACCTTCAGAGACAAGGCCATCGTCCTCCGTACTCGCTCATTGCGGGACGCGGACCGCCACTATGTCATGTTCACCGCAGAGCATGGCAAGGTTCTGATTCTCGCAAAGGGTTCTCGGCGGGGCAAGAGCAAGATGTCGCCGCATCTTGGTTCATTCGGCGTAGTCGACGTGATGATTGCCAAAGGGCGACTCATCGACCGTTTGGCCGGAGCGGAACTCCTCACGTCGTATAAGACGATCATCGATTCGCTGGAGAAGACCGCGTTGGCGCAAGGTGTCTTGCTCGCTGCCGATGCCATGACCAAGCGTGATTTTCCCGATGACCGGCTGTTCGCGCTATTGCTGGAGTTTTTGGCCGCACTTGATGCGAGTCCTGCGCCTGCGCATGGTCGTCGCCACCTGCTCTTCGATGCCGCCGTAGGTAGGCTCATGGATACGCTCGGTTTTGCCATTGACCTGCGCACCTGCGTGCGCTGCCGCAAACCGCTGGTGCCGGAAGGCAACGCCATCAACGCGGTTCAGGGCGGCATCGAGTGTCGTGACTGCAGGGACCCGGTGGCCGCCCCTATTTCTGCCGATGCCATCAAGGCACTGCGGTTTCTGCGTTATGAGCCGCTCGATGCCGTACCGCTGCTGTCACTTGCCGGTTCCGTTCGTCGCGAGGTCGGTTTCGTGACTGACCTCATGCTCACCACGCACCTGGAGGAACGCTTCAGCGCCCTCCATTATCTTCGCGCTGTCAGTTAGCAGATTGCCATTCTGAAGGAGTGCTGCTACGGTGGTCGTAGTTCTTTGCGTATTCAAAGGAGTCCGTCATGCGTTTACGATGGCGTCTGGTCTTTTACGGCGTTCTCGGGCTGGTTCCGCTGGTTTTCCTTGCGGCGTGCATCGTGGCGGCCCTCTTCCTGGCGGCAGCGGTACTCGTCGGCCCATCGAGTGCTTCCAGGGAAGACAAAAAAATCGAGCAAGACGTCCAGCATGGCGTGGCCTACCACGAAGCGGGACACGCGGTCGTGTTCGCTTACCTGTGCGGACCGGAGTCGGTCAGGGACGTCGTGGTGTTCACGGCGCTCGATGACGATTCTTTCGGGGTCATGCACATGAAGAGCCGAAACCAGCTCTCCACCGCCGATGACCTCATGCGCGAAGCCTCCGTCTTCATGGCAGGGCGTGCCGCAGACGTCGTCATCAACGGAGCGGCCACCAACGGTGCCGGTTCCGATCTCGGTTACGCCAACCGGATCATCTGGAACAAGTACCTGGTCAGCGGTCTCGGAGGGTCGCTGCTGGTGCGTGAAAGGTCCAAGGCTCCCGACGAGCTCACGGCAAAGGTCGAGAAGGACCTCGACGATGCCAATGCCTGCGCCGAAGCCATCATTCGCGAAAATCGCGAAGCGGTCACGGTCATCGGTGATGCCGTCATGGAGCAGAAGGATCGTGGTCATGCCATGACCCTCTCCGGAGACGCTGCGAGGGAACTGCTCAAGAAACATCCGCTCAAGCTGCTCCCGCCGGACGTCCAGGCCAAGCTCATGCCGGCCTGCACGCCCTCACTTGCAAAAAAGTAACCCTCTTCCCCCGATGTTCGGGGGTTTTTGTTGTCATTGCCATGAAGGTGAGAATGACGGGGGGACGCTCTTGCGAGTTCCTTCGATTTTTGGCAAGATAATCGTGTTTTCAGGCATATTTTCGGGCGTAAACCTATGGTCATCGAGATCAAAGACGCGGCAGAACATCTTGGCAAAGAGGTCGAAATTCGCGGCTGGAGCTTCAACGTACGCTCTTCCGGATCGATCGCTTTCGTACAGTTGCGTGACGGCTCGGGCCGTTTCCAGGCCGTCATCGTAAAGAATGACGTTTCTCCCGAAATGTGGGAGACGGTCAAGGCACTGACCATCGAGTCGTCGGTCATCGTAGCTGGCATGGTCAAGGAAGACGGCCGTCATCCCGGCACTTACGAGCTGCAGGCAAAGGAGGTTACGCTCGTCGGCGGCTCACCGGAATTTCCCATCGGCAAAAAAGAACACGGCGTGGATTTTTTGATGGACCAGCGCCACCTGTGGCTGCGCTCTTCCCGCCAGGAGGCCGTCCTTCGGGTGCGCGACGACATCGAGTACGGCATGCGCGAGTTCATGAAGGAAAGGGGATTCATCTTGTGCGATTCTCCCATCTTCACGCCGAACGCCGTCGAAGGCACCGGCGATTTGTTCGAAGTGAAATATTTCGACGACAAGGCGTATCTTTCGCAGTCCGGTCAGCTGTATCAGGAAGCGACTTCTGCCGCGCTCGGCAAGACCTATTGTTTTGGTCCGACCTTCCGCTCGGAAAAATCGAAGACGCGCCGCCATCTCACCGAGTTCTGGATGCTCGAAGCCGAAGCGTCGTACATGGACTGGGAGCAGAATATCCAGCTGCAGGAAGACATGGTCGTGCATGTGCTCAAGCGCGTGCTGCGCGAGCGCCGCAAGGACTTGGAATTGTTGGAGCGAAATATTCCCGTGCTGGAGAAGGTCGCAGAAGGCGGCTTCATCCGCATGCACCACGTTGACGCCGTGAAGGAATTGCAGGCCATGGGCTCGGACATCAAGGATCGCGATGACTTGGGCGCCGACGATGAAACCATCCTCACCAAAAAGTACGACAAGCCCATCTTCATCCATCACTACCCGATCGAGGTGAAGGCCTTCTACATGAAGCCCGACCCCGACGAACCGGACCGCGCGCTGAACGCCGACATGCTTGCGCCGGAAGGCTACGGTGAAGTCATCGGCGGCTCGCAGCGCATCGACGACCTGGCGCTTCTTGAGCGGCGCATCGCCGAGCACGGCTTGCCCAAGAGCGCGTTCGAGTGGTACTTGGATTTGCGCCGTTACGGTTCGGTGCCGCACTCCGGCTTCGGCATCGGCCTCGAAAGGACCGTCGCGTGGATCTGCGGGCTTGAACACGTGCGCGAGACCATTCCGTTTCCGCGGCTGCTGAATCGGTTGCATCCGTAAGCGCGTTGACGGGCGTCTCGGGGCGGCATACTTGCACGTTGCGGCCTCATCCTATAGTATCGATGAGTACAGGCTTTGACGCTGGTGACACAGCCGAGCCGAGGGAAGAACGGTCCGAACGGACTTAGTAGAACTCTCCGGGAATGCCCGTAATAGCAGTCAACAAGGCCTCATTTCGATGGGGCGAAGTAAGGTGGCACCGCGATTTCAATCGCCCTTACGCATTCCGCAATCTTCGGGATTGCGGCGTACGTAAGGGCGATTTTGTTTTAGGAAGTTTACACGTCACAGATATGAAACGCATTCTCATCTCCGAAACGTCGGCGCAAGTCGGCCAGAAGGAAATCACCGTCGCAGGTTGGGTTCATGCCCGCCGCGACATGGGCAAGATCACCTTCATCGACCTGCGCGACCGCAGCGGGCTGCTGCAGGTCGTCTTCATTCCCTCCAATAAGGAGCTGTTGGAGCAGGCTCGCGTGCTGCGTCCCGAATTCGTGGTGCGCATCACCGGCGAAATAAACGCTCGTCCGGAACATCTTAAGAATCCCAAGCTGGTCACGGGCGGCATCGAAATGCTGGCCACCAAGTTGGAAATTCTCAACGAGTCCAAGACGCCTCCGTTCGAGATCGATAAGGACACTGCCGGCGTCAACGAAGAACTGCGCCTCAAGTACCGCTATTTGGATCTTCGCAGCGAGCGCATGACGAACAACATCGTCCAGCGCGATAAGATCACGAACTCCTTTCGCGACTTTCTCCGTAAGAACGACTTTTTGGAAATTGAGACGCCCGACTTGGTGAAGGGCACGCCGGAAGGCGCTCGCGAGTTCGTGGTGCCGTCCCGTCTGCACCCCGGAAAGTTCTACGTGTTGCCGCAGTCGCCGCAGCAGTTCAAGCAGCTGCTGATGGTCGCCGGTCTTGAGCGGTACTTTCAGATGGCCCGCTGCTTCCGCGACGAGGATCAGCGCGGCGACCGCCAGCCGGAGTTCACGCAGGTGGATTTGGAGATGAGCTTCGTGGAACGCGAAGACGTGATTTCGCTCATGGAAGAGATGGTCATCGAGGTCGTCGGAAAAATCGCGCCGGAAAAGCGCATCCAGCAGCTGCCGTTCCCTCGCATCACCTACAAGGACGCGATGGAAAAGTACGGCACCGACCGCCCCGACGTCCGCGAAGACAAGAATGACCCGAACGTCCTGGCCTTCTGCTGGGTCATCGACTTCCCGTTCTTCGAGAAGACCGCCGACGGCGGCTGGACCTTCACCCACAACCCGTTCTCGCGCGCCATGCCCGAGTATCACGAATGGCTGATGAAGAAGGAGAATCTGGGCGAAATTCTCACCTCGCAGTACGATATCGTGCTCAACGGCTTCGAGATTGGCGGCGGCTCCATCCGTAACCACCAGCCCGATGCGCTGCACCGCGTCTTCGAGGTCATGGGCTTCTCCGACGAATCCATCACCAACCAGTTCGGTCACATGCTCGAAGCCTTCGAATACGGAGCCCCACCGCACGGAGGCCTCGCCTTCGGCCTCGACCGCTTCGTGGCCATCATGTGCGGCCAGCCCAATATCCGCGAAGTCATCGCGTTCCCCAAAACGGGAGATGCGCGAGACCCGATGATGGGAGCGCCCAGCGAGGTGCCGAAGAGCACTTTGGTGGAGGCGCATATCAGTACGGATATTTAGCATGAGTAAGAGCGGCCTCGACATCTTGTCGGGCCGCTCTTTTTTTGCCTTAAATGAGCCTATTTTTCTACAAAGAAAGTTTTCCCCATCCCTAGCCTTAAATGAGCCTATTTGTTACAGTCAAAGTGTTATTTTTGGTCACCTCTTATGTCCGCATCAAAGAAAATCGTTCTCCATCTTGGAAAGAACGACATCAAATTCGAGATCGTGAAGCATAAGAAGGTTTTCACCGCCTACGACTTGGCGCAAACCCTCCGCACCAAGCTCGATGACGTCGCCAAGACCCTGCTCGTGAAGGCTGAGATGCCTGAAATGGGTAAGAAGATCGAGAAATATTTCGTCGCCGTCGTCCCTGCGTCGCATTACTTGGATCTCGGCAAGCTCAAGAAGGCATTGAGCGCCAAGAAGATCGAACTTGTGCTCGAGAAGGGGATGAAGAAGTTGGGAATGGAACCCGGGGCACTCACCCCATTCGGCAGTCATCGCGGTTTCGGCGTCATCGTAGACAGGGCCATGTTCAAAACCAAGAAAGCCATTTTAGGAGCCGAATCCTTCACTGAGCATCTGAGAATGAACATGAAGGACTTCGTAAAAGCCGAAAACCCGCTAGTGGCCATCATCGGAAAGAAGCACGCCATGAAGCTCCAAGCCAAAGCGGTGAAGGTCGCAAGAAAGACAAGGAAAAAGTCGAAGGCCCAAATCAAGGCAATTCTTGCAAAGATGAAGTCAAGGAAGGATGAGATCAAAAAGAAGGCCGCCGCATTGAAGAAACTGGCAATAAAAAAAGCCGCCGACATGGAAAAAAAGGCCGCCAAAAATCTCGCAGCAATGAAAAAGGCCGCGCTCAAGAAGCGCTCTTAGCAAGCAGGGCCTCAGTAATAAGTACGCGGCGGCGAGCCCCTGACAGGCCCGGCGCAGATATTAATAGGAACGGACTGAGAAGACCTTCTTGAAACGGACATGTACGAAATCAAGCTGCGACAATTTGAAGGCCCGCTGGACCTCCTGCTCGAACTCATCGAAGCTGAGAAGTTAGACATCTCGACCCTGTCCTTGTCGACCGTCACCGACGGCTATCTTCAGTACGTCCACGCACATCCGGAAATTCCGCCGGAAGAACTCGCGGATTTTTTAGCGATCGCCTCGCGCCTGCTTTTCATCAAATCCAGGCTCCTGCTCCCGTTCCTGCAAGGAATTATCGAAGCGGAGGAGGGCGACCTCGAATCGCAGCTGCGCATTTATAAGGAATACCTGGATGCCTCGAAGTCCATCGATGCGCTTATCGGCAAGCGGCGCTTCCTGTTCGTCCACGAGAAGCTCCCGCAGATCGAAATCGGTTTCGCGCCGCCGAAGAAACTCACGGCTGGCAACATGGCCGACCTGCTCCGCGCGGTCATCGCCCGGCTCGAACCGTTGGTGAAGGTTCCTCAGGCCGTGGTCGAGAAAACGGTTTCCATCCACGAGAAGATTCGGCAGATTCAGGGGCTCATCACCAAGGCGGAAAGAGTCAGGTTCTCGTCGGTGCTCGAGAGCGCCGAGACCAAGACGGAGGTGGTGGTCTGCTTCCTGGCACTGCTGGAACTGGTGAAGCAGCGTGACGTCAGCGTGTGCCAAGACGCCATGTGGGGCGACATCACCATCCAGCGCCTCGAAAAAGTCGCAGCCTGATCATCACCATTATGAATGCCTCCAAGATC
>JAHFIW010000030.1 GCA_023246195.1 bacterium | reverse complement strand
GTCCATCTGGTCCAGCACGTTGTTGGTCTTGAGGACGCGGGCATGACGGAAATCGAACAGCTTCTTCCACTCCTGCCAATGGTCGTTCATGATCTCGGTCATGACGATGGTGCTGTCCTCGCAGCACGTGAACGTGAACCATCCGATGCGGATTTTCTTTGACGGTTCCGTGACCGGGATCATTTCCATATTCGTAAAGACTACGGTTTCAATAATGACGTGAGGTCAAAGCCGGAATCAGCCAGCTCAGCGAGTCTTGCAGACACGTCGACGTTCTTCTCGATGACCTTGGCCACGGCACCTGCCTCGGACCCCCTGTTGACGAGCACCGCGCCGACGATGCCCTCCTCCTTGAGCACCAGCCGGGCATGCGATCCCTTTTCCGGCTCCCCTCTCAAGACGGTACCCCGTCCCGGACGAGGCATGGCATCCCCGACGAAGGAGACGTCGATCCCGAAGGCCTGCGCGCTCATCGCGGACACGAGTCGGAACGGCTGCTTTTTGCCGGCCATGTTCAACCCTGCCACCTTGCCCTGCATCTGCGCATTGAGCCATGTGGCCGTCATGGTGCGTTCGCCGAGGATGATGTCGAAGTATTCGGCCGCGTCACCGGCCGCCCATATGCCAGGACGATTGGTCTCCAGAAACTCGTTGGCAAGCACGCCGCGGCTTATCTCGACACCGCCCTGTTGCACCCAGTCCGACGCGCAAAAGATGCCGATTCCCGCGAGGATGATGTCGCAGGGAATTTGCGAGCCGTCCTTAAGAAGGACGCCGGCAACGTCCTTGTCACCGAGAACTTCGGCGACCTCAGCGGAACGAACCACTTTCACGGAGTGCGCCTCGAACGCCTTCTCGACGATGCGTCCGGATTCCTCGTCGAGCAGCGGTTCCCAAAAATACTTTTCGCGCAAGATGACGGTGACGTCGAGACCGGCGAGTCGGAACATCTCGCACATCTCAAAACTGATGAAGCCTCCGCCGATGACGACCGCATGTTTGGCAGACTTCACCGCCTGCATCACTCCCTTGACGTCGTCGAGCGTCCGCAGATAGTGCACTCCGGATTTTTGCGCGCCCGGAACGCCCCACTTCCTGGCGCACGTACCCGTGGCGACGAGAAGCTTCTCGAACCCGAGCGTCGACCCGTCATCAAGCAGGACCTTGTCCTCCTTGGGGTCGAGCCGCACGGCGGTCCTGCCGCCGATGAAATCGATCTTCTTCTCGGCGTACCACGCTTCTTTCCTCAACCAGATCCGTTCAAAAGGAATCTGACCGAGAAAAAAGCCCGGCTTGGAAAGCATGACGCGCGAATAGAGCCGGTGAGGCTCCTCCGACACTATGGCGATGCTGCCGTCAGGATCGGCCTGGCGGATGGATTCCGCGGCCGTCGTTCCGGCGATGCCGCCGCCGATGACGAGATACCGATAAGTGCGCATCGTGATCAGGCGTTGATCTGAGCGCCGTCCTCGTCGTACAGGAGAATGGCCCGCACCGGACAGGACTGCGCGGCCGCGATCAGCACGTCGTCGCTGACGGCAGAGTCTTCGAGCGCCTCTTTCTCGACCGGTCCGGAATCGGCCTTGCCGCCCTTCTGCTTCAGGACGGCCTTGCGTTCGGCATCCAGCACGAAAACGCTGTCGGCGGCGAACACGCACGGTCCGGCGCTGATGCAGAGATTGCGATCAACGGAAATTTTCTTGATCTTCTTTTCACCTTCGCTCATAGGGGCAAACGTTACGAATAATGTGATGAATTCACTTTTTGGCCGGCGGCTTCCTGGTGATCTCGATGGCGTGGTCTGGACATACCTGTTCGCATATCTCGCAACCGATGCACTTGTCGACATCGATGACGATGGCCGGATCGCTTAGCTGCCCAAGCTCTTTCGGGTCCCAGGAAATGGCGTTCACCGGACACTTCACTATGCATAAGCCGCAGCTCTTGCAGAGGTCGAAGAACCTCGTGGCCCGGACCTTTCCGTTCTCGGTCACGTCCGGCCTGAACCGCGCGATGCTGCCCTGATCGATTTTCGAAATGTCGGCCATAGTCTTACGAGATGAGTTCGTAACCGATTCTGAAGGCCTTCTCGTTCAGATCCTTGAGCGTCGGATCCTTCTTGTACTTGGAATCGAATTGCTTCTTGAGCGCGCCATCGAACCCCTCAACGGACAGTCCGGGAATGCACTTGAGCATCGCGCCCATGATGACCATGTTGAAGGTTCGCGGTTTCTTGAGTTGTTCCTTGGCAATCGTGGTCGCATCCACGCGATACGGCTTCCACTGTTCGATGCCCGAGAGGTCCTTCACCAGCATGCTGTTGACGATGACGACGGTCCCGTCCTTGAAGAACGGGAGCAAACGCTCCAGAGCCCGCTGCGACAGCGCCACGCAAAGGTCGGCCTTCTCGAACCTCGGAAAACGGATGGGCTCGTCGCCGATTTGCGCGAAGGCCATTGAGACGCCGCCGCGTTTCTCGGTGGTGAAGTTCGGGAGATATATGGCCTTACGTCCCTGCAACCAGGCCGCGGTGGCGATGATCTTGGCGATCGACAGCACGCCCTGCCCGCCCTCGCCGCAGACGACGATCTTGTAGTGCTTACTCATATTAGTACCGCTTTACGGGAAACTCCTTGGTCATCTCACGTTCAAGAAAGTCGATCGTGGCCTTCGGGTCACCCATGGTCCCCCAATTCAGAGGGCACTGCGCCAGGACTTCCACGAACGCAAAACCCTTGCCGTCCATCTGGTGTTGCAGCGCGCTCTTGAGAAGCGCGCGCAAGGCCGGCAGCACCGTCGTGATGCCGCGAGCGACGAAGGCGGTGGAATTCACGCTGCGAATCACTTCGGGCGCGCGGATGAAATACTGGTCGGCGCCGTAGGGTGCCGTCGCCACCTTCATGCCGGGCAACGTCGTCGGCGACTCCTGGCCGCCGGTCATGGCGTAAAGCGCGTTGTTCACGACGATGACGAGGATGTTCTCGTTCCGGACCGCCGCATTCAGCAGGCTCCCGGCGCCGATGGCATAGGCGCCGCCGTCACCGACGTAGGCCACGGCGACCGACTCGGGTTTTGACCGCTTGACGCCGACCATCGTGGGAATGGTGCGGCCGTGGTGCGTCTCGACGGTGTCGAGGTTGAAGTAATTCCAGGCCAGAAGGGAGCAACCGATGTCGATGCCGAAGACGACGCGTCGCTGAATGCCAAGGTCGTCAATGGCAAGACCGAGGGCCTTGAGCACCTCGGGATGGCCGCAGCCGGGACAGTACAGATGCGGCTTGGACTCAACGCGCACGCACTTGGGGAAGGCGCTCGCGACGGAGTCGGCGGCGGGATTGGCGTTGTGGATGATGTCTGCCATAGGTTAGGCGGGTTGCATGACAAGCGCCTCGATCTCCTTTGGAAGGATGCCGATCGACGGCCGAGAATATTCGACGATCGGAACGCTGACGGTGCCGCAAAGCGCATGAGCCGCCAATTTGCCGAGCTGACCGACAGCGGACTCTGCCACGAATATTCGCTTAGCGTTCTTGGCAGAAGTTCGCAACTGCTCAGCGGGAAACGGATTGAGCGTAATCGGCCGGAACAACCGGGCGAACACGCCCTTCTCCTTGAGATTGTCGATGGCCTGCTTCACGGAAGCGGACACGATGCCGTGCGCAATGATGAGCGTCGAGGCGTCCTTGTCGCCGTATTCCTCGTACTCGATGATTTCCGGCGCAACCGCATCAAAAGCGGTCTTGGTTTCCATGTTCACCGCCAACGCCTCTTCCTCGAAGTTCAGGCAATTGCGAAAACAGGCGTATTCGACGCCGTCAACGACGCGAGCATCCAATTCCGGCGACGGCACGATCGCCGCGAGCGGTCGCGTCCGCACCTGACCCTGACTGTACGGCTCGGCAGGTTCCATGACGATGCCGCGCTCCGCCGGATCATACAGCTCAACTTCATCCATCATCTTTCCAAGATAGCCGTCACTGAGAAGCATCGTGGGAAAACGATACTTCCAGGCAGTGTTGAAAACCTTGATGGTGTAGTCATACAGCTCCTGAATCGACGCCGGCGAATAGACGATGCGGTACCCGTTGCCGTTGCCGCCGAAGCAGGCCAGAGTCACTTCCGATTGCGAATAGACGACCGTCGATGTCGACGGGCCGCCGCGCTGCATCACGATAGCGACGATGGGAAATCGCATTGCCTCCGCCATGGCAAAGGCATCTTGCATGATGACATGACCGGGCCCTCCGGTCGCGGTGAACGCCCGCGTTCCCACGAGAACGCTGCCGATCAGCATGAATCCCGCGGCAGCTTCGTCTTCGGCCTGAGTGAAGACGAGGTTGTCCTTCTTGCCCTGCTCGCTGCCCGCCTCGCCGGACCAAAAATGCAGGATTTCGCTGGATGGCGTAATCGGATACCCGAACATCGCCCGCGCCCCCGCAGCTCGGGCAGCCCGGCCAATGGCCTCATTCCCCATGATGAATTTCTTCTCGGACATAGTATTCACAGGCGTTCGCTAAAGCGGATACCACTGCAGCCGCCGCGACCTATCAACAGGTCTCAATTTTATCATTACGCTGATGCTCCGTCTAATGACGGAAAATCACCGCCTGAGGGCGTTCCCGTTAAGGAGACTTGCCGACGGCCATGCCGCGCCCATCTTGCGTTAATCGCTTCTTGCGGGCATCATGGCTGGTGCAACTGGAATCCAAGACGTTCTTTCCGTCCCACACGCCACGAAGGAGCACAACCATGCCCAAGCAGAACGCCCAGCAGATGCACGAAGGCCGACCGAAGGAGCCGCCGCTCGAAAACGTCCGCGTCAGCATCCTTGCCAGCCCGCACAAACATGCGCCAAACGGCAAGGAGCATGCCGAACGCATCGCGCAGCACCTCAAGGGCCGCGTGGAGACGGCCATCGCCGCCGCCGCATCCGCCGGGCTGCGCGCCCAGTTCGACGCCGTGCAGGAGGTCGTCAAAAGCACGTCCCAGCAGATCGACCCCAACGCCATCGACGTCCTCAAGGTGCTCATCCAGGCGACCCAAGGCGACGCGAAACATTACCGCGAGTATCACGCGACGCCGCACCGCGGCAACTGCTGACCGCCAGTTCCCCGATTCCGTCGGGGAACTTTTTTATGGAGTTCTTTTCTGGGAAGACGTGATGAAACCTCGAGGCAGTACACGAAAACGATGCGCGGGCCCGCAGTATTTTAGCCCCGCCTAACGCACAGCCCTATCCGTCCACCAAAAACTCCCCATCAACGTACGCCGGCACGCCGTCGAACTCGATGCGCTCCACTGCCACGAATACGTCCACGTGGTAGCGAGTCTTTTTTTGATTGAATCCCGGTTTCTTGTAGATGCCGTGCTTCTCGCCGAGGGAAAAGTGCAGCCCCTTCTGCCGCTCGAACGACGTGATGTCCGAGACCACGCGATCCCGTCCCAGCGCCGGATTCAATCCGAGCCCGAACTCGCGCACGAGGACTTTCTCCTCCGCACTGATGATTCCCATGAGCTCCTCGAAATCCTCCGGCCCCTCGTGCCGCACGAGCACGCCCTTCTCGATGACGATCTTGAACGGCTCGACGATGCGCATGAGATGTTCCTTATCCGCGTAGGCAAAGAGCATCGCCTCGCCGTTGACGGCCGAAAGATCCGACGGTTCGCTGAAGACTTCGCCGATCGGGAAGGTGCCGCCGACGTTCTTCATGCCGGCGTAGTCGCCGATGTTGAGCTTCGCCGGCTCCATGGGTCCGTCATAGACGAGTTCGGTGCCGGCGCAGCGCACCACGGTCTTCTGCGCACGGTCGATGCGCGCCTTGAGCGCGTGCCCGTACTTTTGGTAATACTCCCGGTCAAACGCCAACGCCTCGACCGTCAGCGCCATCTGGCGATCATCGCCGGCGCGAAAAAGGTAGGAGTGTTCGATGGTCGCCAGCCCGCGCTGAAACAGCTCGACGCGAATGCGAAACTCGTCCAGACGGAAACTCTTGGACTGCACCAGCACGACCA
This sequence comes from bacterium, assembly GCA_023246195.1. Lineage (GTDB taxonomy): Bacteria > Patescibacteriota > Patescibacteriia > SG8-24 > SG8-24 > JAHFIW01. The sequence goes on along the minus strand of JAHFIW010000030.1, from coordinate 6,811 downwards.
GATCGCCGGCCTTGAGCAGCTCGAGCTCGCGGAAAAATCCGTCGTGCCCGGCCGCGTCAAAATCAAGGAAGGTCGCGCGCGGAAGAGCGACGCGATACGCCTCGGTGATGACCTTCGCGAGCGGCGAATGGTCGTCAAAGACCACCAGCGCCTTGCGGTCGTCGGCGTGCCTGATGGCGAGAGTGACGACATCGCCGAGATTCTTGGCTGCGAGGGCGACGAGACGCGAGTACGGCATATTGCTTCAAACCTACTTGAAAGTCGGGCAAACGGCAAAGGCGGACGCGAACGATCATCGCGCTTTACCCGCGCGGATTCGCGTGATAAAATTCACGAGATAATAATAATCAAGAAAAAAATGACGGGGCAATCCTATCGGTCCTGCAAGCGCCTTGATGAGCACTTTGACGCCATCGTGATCGGATCCGGCATGGGCGGATTGAGCGTGGCCTCGTTACTTTCAAAGGCCGGCAAAAAAGTGCTGGTGCTCGAAAAGCATTATATCGTCGGCGGCTACACCCACGTCTTTGCGCGCGACGGCTACGAGTGGGATGTCGGCCTGCACTACGTCGGCCAAGTGCACATTGACGGCACTCCCCTGCAAAAGGTCTTTCGTCATATCAGTAATGACAACCTGAAGTGGGCACCGCTGGACGACGTCTACGACAGGGCGGTTTTTGGCAAAAAGGTTTTCGAATTCGTTCGCGGCAAGGAAAACCTGAGGGCGAAATTCAAAGGGTATTTTCCCGCGCAAAAAGATCATGAGGCGATCGATGCGTATTTCGGCCTTCTTGACGAGGTCTCGAACCTTGGCGTGGGGTATTACGCGGAAAAGGTCATTCCGCCTTTTTTGGCCGACATTTTCGGCCCGATGCTTCGGCGCAAGGTCCTCACCTATTCGAACAGGACCACGCTCGACGCGCTTCGTTCCCTCACCGACAACCAAGAGCTTATCGGGGTGCTGACGATGCAATACGGCGACTACGGAATGCTTCCTTCAAAAAGCAGTTTTTACATGCATGCCCTGCTGGCCAACCATTACATGGACGGCGCGGCTTATCCCGTAGGAGGAGCCGGCAACATGGCGGCAACCATCGTTCCCGTCATCGAGGAGGGCGGCGGCGCGGTACTGTTCAACGCCGGAGTGAAGCAAATCGTCGTTCAGGGCAACAGGGCCGTCGGGGTTGAAATGGAGGACGGCACGATTATCCATGCCGACCACATCATCAGCGACACGGGCGTCATTGACACGTTCTCGAACCTGCTTCCGGCTGAAGTCGCCAAAAAACACGACCTCCAAGAAAAATTGAAACATCTTACGCCGTCCCAAGCCCACATCGGATTTTATGGCGGCATCAACGAATCGCCAGAAAGCCTGGGGTTGCCCCGATGCAATTATTGGATTTTTGACAATGAATATGACCATGAGCTGAGCGGAGGGAATTTTAAGAGCCTGAAGGATAACATTCCCGTGGCGTACGTTTCCTTTCCCGCCGCCAAAGATCCGCAGTCGCAGGTAAAGCGGCCCGGCAGGTCCACCGTCGAGGCGGTCATCATCGTGCCGTATGACTGGTTTTCCAAATGGCAAGGAACCCAATGGCAAAAACGCGGAGAGGAATACGAGCAGCTGAAGAAGGAACTTGCCGACCGGCTCATGGAAAAGATTTATCGTGTCGCGCCTCAGCTCAAGGGCAAGATCGATACTTTTGAGGTTTCTACGCCGCTGAGCACCGCGAATTTCATGAGCCACGCAAAAGGCGAAATGTACGGGGTAGCCCATGATCCGGAAAGGTTCCGCCAGCCGTTCTTGAAACCGTACACGCCGGTAAAAAATGTATTTTTGACGGGACAGGACGTCATGATAGCCAGTATTTCCGGAGCGCTCATGGGCGGAATCCTCTGCGCGTCGGCCATACTCAAAAAAGACGTCCTTGGGCAGATTAACAAGACTCTCAAATGAAAAACGATCCCCACCTGAGAATCGGGATCGTGGGAGCGGGAGCCGCGGGCCTGGCAGCGGCGGAGGCTCTTAGGGCCAAGGGCTACGCGAACGTCACGATTCTTGAAAAAGAAGCGTTTGCCGGCGGCAAGTGCCGGTCGATCGAGTACGACGGCCGGACATACGAAATTGGCGCGGGCATCATCGCCGAGAACTGCACCGCCATCAAAAAGTTGGCCAGAAAATACGCCGTTGAGGTAGCGCGCGTCAAGTACGGCGAGACGCTTTTCATCGACGCGCACACCGGCCTGCCGCAAAAAGAACGTACGACCCTTGTCGAAAGGATCTCATTATTGGCGCAAATCCTCTTAAGATACCGCAAGCTCGTTCGCCGTTTTTATCGCAACAAAAATCCCGGACTCTCTCGGATGGACGCGGAATTCTGCCTGCCCTTTTCAGAGTGGACCGTGAGAAACGGGGTGACCCTCATCGAAAAACAGTTGGCTCCTTTTTTCGTGGGATTCGGCTATGGTTATTTTGACGAGGTGCCGACAGCCTACGTGCTCAAGCATTATTCGTGGGAAACCATCAGATCGTTCATCGCGGAAAAACTCTATACGTTTCCGAACGGCATTCAGCATTTATGGACGGCCGTCGCCAAAGACCATGACGTGCGCTATGGCACGACGATACGAAGCATCGTGCGGGGCGACGCGGTCACGGTACGAACCGATACGGGCGAACACGCATTCGACAGGATCATACTGACGAGCCCCCTGGACGAATCATTGGGATACATGGACGCGACGGCCGAGGAAAAAAACCTGTTTTCAAAAATCGAATACGTCGATTATCGGACATGCGCGGTCCTCTTGAAGGATTTTCCGAAGCTCGACGGTTATGTGCCCGGAAACTTCATATCGACGCGAAAAGGCCATCCCCTCTTCTGGCATCATCAGCACGAAGACAGCGACTTCTACGCCTTTTACGTGATGGGTGATTTTAAAATGTCCGATGAAGAGGTGCTGCAACGCATCAGGCATCTCGTGCAAAAGATGGGCGGCAGCGTGGTGAGCCCGCACAGCGTCACCCATTGGAAGTATTTTCCCCACGTGAGCTGCGAGGAGATGCAGAACGGCTATTTTGACAAGCTCGAAGCCCTGCAAGGCGAGCACCATACGTACTTTGCGGGAGAACTTTTGAACTTCAGCACCGTTGAGCACACGGCGGATTACGCGCGAAAACTGGTCGAGACGCACTTTTAAAGTGCCACGATGACGGATGGATCAGAAATCGCGCTCCGCCGGCTTGATGACGACGCTTCTTTCGAACTTGCCCCGCCACGCCGGACGACAACGCCGGTCGGCAGATTCGGAGGGAGAGGATAATGAGTGCCGACGTGAGCGGTATTCCAGCCCCATAAAAGCCGAGCTGGGCCCCGACTCCAGGAACGACGAAAAACGCCAGGCTTGCGCTGGCGTTTTTTCGTTGGCTGCCCGTCTTGGACGCATTCGGAAAGATGGATTGGACTGAATACAGCCACGAACCGCACTTTCACCGCCTCTCCCCGAATTCGATCTCGCGAATCAATTGCAGGACTGCCTGCATGTCGTCGGATGAAGTCGAAAAAAGTTTCCTTAGACCATGAACGACGAACTGACACTTGCTCTTGCGCACATCGTCGTCTGGAATACTACTCGACGTGCCCCAAAGATAATCGTAGTCGCCTTCATTTATATCTGGATATGTATCAGGGGCACACATGTGCCAACAGAGTTTGGCAAAGCATTCCTTCGCGAACTTTAAAAAGTAGTGGACTTCTCGGCCAGCGGGCAAAGGCGACCGCAGCGGCGCGAGCGGCCGAAAGTAACCACGCTCACCGTGCAGTACCGACAGCCCGTATAGCGCATCCTTTTCCGCGAACGGCGGTTCTTTTCGCTGTGCCCGCAGTACGTCTGCGGCGATTGCGACGAGCATGCAGTAGGACAGGTAGCGTTCATCATTCACGAAAGACGGCAACTGCGCAATGAGCAAGAGCAGCATCTCAGCAGCCTCCTCACTTCGCTCATCTCCGGCAGCAAGCACCCTCAAAAGGGCCTCGATATCGGGATAGAGGTCGGGCTTCTTGTCGTCCTTAGACTTTGTGACGCTCTCAACTTCTTCCATATGCTTGTGGCGTTCTCGCCCAGAAAAAAGAGTGACGCATTTAGCGTCACTTGGCAATAAGGCTTACTTACCCCTCTGATTCCGACGCTCGGCATACTCGCCCGCTGACCCCTCGCTGGGCTTTACGGCGAAGTGGCCCGGCAGGTCGGAGCGTTCGCGATAGTCGCGCCGCGAAAAGTCGTGCACATGATTTCCGCTGCGCCGATCCTTATACGGAGTTGAATATCGATTCTGTTTCCTGATTCCTCGCTGTCGCTCGCCACTGTTCTCGTTCTCAAGGGAGACATCGACGGGTTCATTAACCCAGTCCTGTCCGTGTCCCTCGTCCCGCTGCCCCTTGAGCGAGCCGTCGGGTCGGTACACCGCATGACTGTGTTTTCCGGATGATTCCCCATCATTGAACACGGCGGCGCCCTGTCTATTGACGTAGCCACGGCCCTCGTACTCGTGGACGGTGCCGTCGTCCTTGCGCTGATGAACTGTAATCCTGCGCTCGCCGGACTTGCACGTCCTGCAGTACTCGGGAACCCTATCCCAATAACACTTGTAGCGTATGGATTCAGGACAATCCTGTGCGCCACATGGTTTCGTCAGCCACTCGTTGCACTCTTTGCAGTGCGACGGAGGATTGCTCCAATCCTCGTGGTACTTGATAATGTTCCCGCAGTCGCAGGATTTTTCGTGCCACTTGGCGCGAGCGGCCTTTTTCACCGCGAGACAATCCTTGCAGAGATCGGGAATCCGGTCCCAGTCCTCGTGGTACTTGATGGTATTGCCACAGGCACAAGACTTCTCGCGCCATTTCGCGCGAGCCGCCTTCTTCTCTGCAATGCAGCCCTTGCAGAGATCGGGCACCCTGGCCCAATCTACGTGATACGAGATCGAGTCCCCGCATTCTTTGCAGGAAGCGTTCAACCAGTTGCCCATGGCGAAATCTCGTCCTTTCAATGTGCTCAGCATTGGCACCGTGCCAACGCGGTTACGATACATCATCAAGAAAATGTGTCAAGACCATGACACGCGATGGGGCCTGCCAAGAGTTTGAGCTGAGCGAGCGGTTCATGCTCGCGGCTCTCACATGACGATAACTTTGGGCACCCCGTTGGCAACCGCCCTGAAATCGCCCAAACCTCCATCGAATAAATCAACGCACCAAAACACGAAATCTCGTCTAATCTTCCAACGAAAAAGCCCCACCGAAGTGAGGCCTTATCGTTGGCTGCCCGTCTTGGACGCATTCGGAAACTTTGAGTGGGAGTCTTTGAAGTTCCCTAGCGTTTTGCCATTAACGCCTTCGATATGCCGGTAAATTCTTCAATCTAGCGCGCGCTCCTCAACATGCTGTTCGCCTGAAAAGGCGAAGGCCCACCGAGTTCATCGGGGGGCTTTTTTTGCAATGCTGCATTTTTCTCAGTCATCCTTTTCAGATATTCACGAAAGGGTCCGAGACCGACGCTTTTCCTGCGCGCGTCCAGCGTCTTCCTGTCGCCGATGGGGCGCGGTCCGAACTTGCCGCGCCTCATCCCGAACTGCGTTCCGTACCGCTGACGCTTGCCGGAATTGACGTTGACACGGTCGAGCAGGTAGGCGTAATGCAGCGGCGAGACCGTCCCTTCCCTCGCCTTTTTCCGCAGGATCGGCAGCATCCTACGCTGGAATTTCTTGTCTTGGTCGGCGTGCTGTACGAGCAGCCACGCGCCTTCCGCGCCTTCCGCGCCGATCATGTCGTTGCCGGGCCACCCGAAGTCGTCGACGATGGATTTCATCGCTTTCGCATTTCGTTCGTCGACGGACGTGTCCCATTTTCCGCTCGCCCGCATGGCCTGATCCCTTGCGACCATCGTCAAGATCTTTTTTCGCAGGGCGATATTCATTTGGGAATCATTATCATCGTAATCATCGACAGGCTACCATAAACGGCGTTTGTATGAAATGGGACATTGTTGATGGCCTGCATGATGGTGGGTTGGAAAAAATACATGACCAATGTATACAAAAACGCAACCATTTCTGGTTGCGTCCTTGTGGCTGCGTCACGAGGTCTGGCATGCCACACCGGCAGGCCGTTGAGAGGTTTTACGTGGTCGAGTTGAGAATGACGCCGATGCCACTCGGTCGGGGTCATTTTGGGACAAAATGGGAATCTGGCGGGGCCAAATGGCACTGTCCCATTTTTCTCCAAGGCCCCTGTCTTTAAAAAAAGCACCTATTTAAAAAATAGGTGCGGGTCAATCGCCGAGACAAACACGCTCTACATCCAATACCGTTTTCTCAAGACTTCCGTCGTTGCGCACGCACGAGACGTCGGTGAAAGAAAACTCGGCACGGGTCAGCAACCTCGAGAGAAACACGCGCTCGACCTCTTGTTGAACCATGATTTCACCAATCGCGTAATCCTTATGATCCCACTGGGTCAATCGAGCACGAAGGCGCGTTTCAGTGATTTCCGTCGAGGTTTCGATGAGCACGAATCGTGTCGCGAATCTGCTTGCGAGCGCACAGACGAGCACTGGGTCCAGATCATGGATGTACGATTCCGTCGCGATCCTCGCCCCGCGTCGGAGCGCCTTTTCACTTCGAATGGCGAAGTGGCAGTCCACCAGCGCCACAGTCGACGAAGACGCGAGGAGGCGCCGCGAGAGCAGCGCTACCGCATCCGGCACGAGATCGTCATGTCGCGGACCGATGCGCTCCCAGTCCTGCAGA
>JAHFIW010000046.1 GCA_023246195.1 bacterium | reverse complement strand
CCGGCAGCCATGATGACGGCTTGCATAGCGCGTTATTCGTCGTCCTCGTCGTCCCCGCTGAGGGCACCGATTGCGCCGTTCAATGCGGCTGAGCGCACCGCCTGAATCAGCGGATCCAACCCGCCGTCAAGCACGTCGGGGATGTTGTGCCAGGATTTCTTGATGCGGTGGTCCGTGATGCGGTCTTGCGGGTAGTTGTAGGTGCGAATCTTGTCGGAACGTCCTCCCGTGCCGACCTGGGCGCCGCGTAATGCCTTTTCGGCCGCTTGGCGTTTCTCTTCCTCGATGGCATACATGCGTGCGCGCAAAATGCCCATGGCACGCTCCTTGTTCTGCGTCTGCGACCGTTCGTCTTGGCATTGCACGATCATGCCGGTCGGCAAATAAGTGACACGCACTGCCGAGTAGGTGGTTTGCACGCCTTGTCCGCCGTGACCGCCGGCCAAGAACGTGTCGATGCGCAAATCCTTCGGGTCAATCTTGATGTCGATGTCCTCGGTCTCCGGCATCACGGCGACAGTAACGGTAGACGTGTGAATGCGACCCTGCTTTTCCGTCTCCGGAACGCGCTGCACGCGATGCACGCCGCTCTCGTATTTGAAGTCGCGATAGGCATTGGTGCCTTCCACCATGAAAATGACTTCCTTCACGCCGCCAAGTTCGGTGCGGTTCGAGGACGACAGCTTGGTCTTCCATCCGCGGCGCTCGGCATAGCGCATGTACATGCGGTAGAGCTCGGCCCCGAAGAGCGAAGCCTCGTCTCCGCCGGTGCCGGCGCGGATTTCCACATAGCAGTTCTTGCTGTCCATCGGTTCCGGAGGGACCAGCGCCGATTCCAGTTCGGTGCGCAGTTCTTCTTCCTTTACGGAAAGCTTGGCCAATTCCTCGGCGGCCATCTGCTTCATTTCCGGGTCATCGCCGGATTCGGCAATGGTCTTCTCTGCCTCTTCCCGGCCCGCAATCACGGCCTCAAGGCGTTCCGAAATGTCGATGCACACTTTGGTGTCGTCATATTCGCGATTCAGCTCCTTGAGTTTGCGAGTATCAGAAAAGGTGTCCGGTTTTGCCAGCAGCGTTTCTATCTCTTCTTTCCGCTGTCGTTTTTTCGTAATGGCTGCTCGTAAGTCCATACGGGAAAAATTTCTCTACACAAAAAGTGGAAAAGCGGGAAAGGGGAGAAGAGCCGATTGCGTACTCCCACTTTTGCACTTTTCCACTTTTACCGCTACTTGGCGTCCTTCTTGGCTTTGCGGGCGGCCTCCTTGGCCTTCTTGCCGGCAGCGCCGACGACGGCGGTCTTCTTGGTGCCTCGCTCCTGGAACTTTTCCACGCGGCGGGCCGTGTCGACCAATTTCTGCTTGCCGGTATAGAAGGGGTGGCAGCTCGAGCACAGTTCGATCTGAATCTCCTTTACCGTTGATCCGACGGTAAATTCGTTACCGCAAGCGCAGATGACCTTGGCATCCGGGAAATAGGTTGGGTGGGTTTCTTTCTTCATATAGTGAGAAATCGACCCAAAAAGCGGGTCGTCAATGCGAGGAATGTAGCACCGCCTTTGGAAACGCGCAAGGGGTGAAGGGGACGGGCCCGCAACCTTGCCTTTTTTAGGCCCTTCCTGTAGATTACCGTCTGAAGAAGCCCCTTCGGGCTCTCTTCTTTAAATCTCACATGCGTTTCATTAAGGCTCTGCGACCTGGCGCACTTCGGTGACGCCCCGCACCAGCCGAAACGCAGCGGGGAAGCAGCAGTAAGCCGCTTCCATATAAGGGCCACATTTATGCCACAACTTCCGACGCTTCTGGAGATGCTCCAGGCAGGAGTGCACTTCGGGCACCGCGACTCTCGCTGGAACCCCAAGATGAAGAATTTTATTTTCGGTACCCGCAACGGTATCCACATCGTCGACCTCGAGAAGACGCTCGTGAAGCTCGACGACGCGCTCAACTACGTCCGTGACCTCACGGCTCGCGGCGGCGTCATCCTTTTCCTGGGCACCAAGCGCCAGGCTCGCGACATCATCAAGAAGTACGCCACGGAGTGCGGCGCTCCCTACATTGCGGGACGCTGGCTCGGCGGCACGCTTACCAACTTCGGTGAGGTCATGAACCTGGTCAAGCACTACAACGACCTCAAGGCCAAGCAGGCTTCGGGCGCGTTGGCCAAGTACACCAAAAAAGAACAATCCAACTTTTCCAAGGAGATCGAAGATCTCGAAAACAAGGTCGGCGGCATCGCCGGCATCACCCGTCCGCCGGAGGCCGTCTTCGTCATCGACATCATGAAGGAGAAGACCGCCGTCGCCGAGGCTCTCGTCCGCGGCATTCCGCTGGTCGCCCTCACCGACACCAACGTCAATCCGGATAAGGTCGCTTACCCGATCCCTTCCAACGATGACGCCGTGAAGACCATCGAGATGATGACCAAGCTTATCGCCGAGGCGGTCAAGGAAGGCAGGGTGCTGCGCGAAAAGCAGTCCGCCGAAGCCGAAAAGGCCCGCGTCAAGAATGTCGTCGCTGCCGGTCCGGTCGGAAAGTAAGCGCGTTTCGTAACTGTTCTCTCTCACATCTATGCCAGTAATGAACACCGTCTCCGAGCTTCGCGCCATCACCGGCGCCGGTATCGTTGACTGCAAGAAGGCGCTCGACGAGGTTAACGGAGATCTCGCCAAGGCCGTAGAGCTCCTTCGCAAGAAGGGCATCGCCAAGGCTTCCTCCAAAGGCGACCGCGCCACCAAGGAAGGCATTGTCGCATCCTACATCCACGGCGGCGGTCGCGTCGGCGTGCTGGTCGAAGTGCTCTGCGAGACCGACTTCGTTGCCCGTACCGAGCAGTTCCAGGACTTCGTGCACGAGGTCTCGCTCCAGATTTCCGCCACCAACCCGCTGTACGTCAGCCGCGAGGCCATCCCTTCCGAAGTCGTCGAGAAGGAGAAGGAGCTCGCCATGGCTGAGTTCGAGGGTTCCAGCAAGCCCAAGGAAATGATGGAAAAGATCGCCCTGGGCAAGCTTGAGAAGTACTATTCCGAAGTCTGTCTCCTCGATCAGGCCTACATCAAGGACGAGGACAAGACCGTCGGCGAGCTCCTCAAGGAAATGATTTCCAAGACCGGCGAGAACATCCAGGTCCGCCGCTTCAGCCGCTACTCGCTTGGCGAGTAAGCGCGATATAAAAATCCTCCGAACCGCTCGGGGGATTTTTGTTTGACACCGCCGGGACGCGAGCAAAAACTTTGAGCGTACGCATGCGGAGGTTCAGGTCTCGTCTTCAACCGGCGCGCCAAAAAAACACAAAAAACGGGCATAGCCAAGATGACCGTTTTTTGCTATAATTATGGAGTTACGTAGTCTTTCAACCACATTGACCGCTCGCATTATGATCGTTCGCGTCGCCATCAACGGGTTTGGCCGCATCGGCCGCAACACTTTCAAGGCCGCTTTTGGCCGTCTCAACGACCTCGATATCGTGGCGGTCAACGATCTTACCGATACCAAGACGCTGGCGCATTTGCTCAAGCATGACACCTGTTACGGCACGTACGATCACGAGG
>JAHFIW010000029.1 GCA_023246195.1 bacterium | reverse complement strand
CGGGCATTCCGGCGCCGCTTTTCTGGGGCACCATGACTGGTCTGGCGTCGTTCGTTCCGATGGTCGGTTCGGCGCTCGTGACCGTTCCCGCCGTGTTGTATCTCTTGGTCATCGGCAAGGTGAATGAGGCCATCGTGTTGGCCCTGATTTCGGTCGCGATCATCGGCACCATCGATAACTTCGTGCAGCCTAAATTCGTGGAGAGCAGGACCAGCATTCATCCGTTGCTGGTGCTGTTGTCGATCCTTGGCGGAATGCAGTTTTATGGGTTCGCCGGGTTCATTCTCGGACCGCTGACGCTGGCTGTCAGCATGGCGTTGATAGAGATTTACAAGAAGGAATTCCGGATGGATGTCGAAAAAGACGGAAGGATGTAGATACGGAAAAACGGCTCTCAGGACGAGGGCCGTTTTTTCGTATTGGGCGCCGGACGCCGACTCGGTGCTTTTTTTGGTTCCAGATGTCTTTTGACGGAAGCGAATGATTTTCCCGCCAAGCTGGAGTTTGACGACCATTCTTCTTGCGAGACGTCACGGCCGAACCATCGTGGCGGCACGAACGCGGAGCGCGTCTCCTCGTTCGGGAATTCCACTTCGACCATCGCTAGCCCTTCGAGCTGTCCGTGAAAGATGTCGAGTTCTGCGGTGAGCGTGCCGTCGAGTCGCAGGTAGTGACGCGTTTTGGTGAGGCCTCGCTTGGAGAGGCCCAGCAGCAGGTAAAATTCCTCGCGGTCGAGAGGGACGGTGATCTCCTCTCGGCGCGAGAGGTCGTCGCCGGCGACGTTCAGCTTTTTGGTGAGTTCGTAGGTTCCTCCCGAGCGACGAATGCGCAACGGTTCTTCGCTCTCCGAGAGGTAATGCTGCTCGATGTCCTTGCCGGGAATGCCGGCCAGGTCGGGCATGCGCTTTATCAGGTAGGAAAGTTCGTTTTCAATCATAGCTGGGTCAGTTTGTCGTTGAGGCCGCATTAACGTTTGCCGAGGCGTTGACGTTTGCCTTGATCGTGGCGGGAGCGGTGGCTGAGTGCCATGCGGTGACGAACAGCCCAAAGAATCCCGTAAGCATTGACCTGAAGAATGGCCAGACTGCCTGCCACGCCTGCACCCAGACCGAGACGACCGCCTTCTGCATCTCGGGGGATTTTGCGGTTTCCCGTGCGGCGACCGCGGCTTGTCCCAGCGGGCCGTTCACCGAAAGATTGATGTCGGCCGCCGCGTTGATCAGCTGTTGGGCGTTCGTCGGCGTATTCGCGTCGAGCGTCGTCGCTGCGGCAAGCGATGACGGGCCGACAAGCAGCGATGCTCCCAAGGCGGCAGCGGCGAGCATTTGTTTTGCGACGCGGATATGCGGCATAAGGAAGGGTGTTCACGTCTTCTCTTCAGATAGTAGCATGGACGCCATACTTCTGCTTGTTGGCCTCGATCTGCGCCTTTTGCGCATTGGTCAGCAGGCCAGGACCGTTCGGGTCGTAGCCTTTTTTGATTTCTTGGAAGTCGCTAAAGCCGTCTCCGTCGGTGTCGGATTTCAGCGGGTTGGTGCCGTAGATGTGCACTTCGTCGCCGTCGCCGATTCCGTCGCCGTCAGTATCGGGGTTATGCGGGTCTGTGCCGAGCGCGCGCTCTTCGTCATCGGTCAGGCCGTCTCCGTCGCTGTCCACGGGCGAAGCGGCTTGCGGCTGCTGCGGGTCCCGCGGGAGCGGGCTTGCGGGAGGCTGGGCAGGAACGGACGGCGGGGCGGGAATCGACACGGTGTTGGTCTGTTCGGAGGGCGGAATCGGCGTAGGTTGCGGGACGACGTCAAATCCGTTCGGGGCAAGGGTGTGGGCGCCCTTGGAGAAAGCCAGTACGCCCTGTTCGAGCGTGAAGCTGATCTCGTACGTGAGGTCTTTCTTCTGATAGCCGTATGGCGAACCGTCGGGGTCCCTGGGTATCGTCTTGAGGTATTTGGGCACCAGCTGATCGAACGTGTCCGGATAGGACTTGGCGTCAGAGAACCGGCTGCCGAGCGCCAGCTTGACGGTGTTCACGTCGCCGTAACGCTGCAAGTCTCGTTGTTCAGGCGTGCTGGAATAGGTGGAAGGCGTGACGACGGGGACGGCAGCCCGCGTAGTTTGCTGGCTGCCGAAGGACGCATTGCCGTTGATTGACTTGAGGCTGTCCCAGTTGAACTTGGTTCGTGAAACAAGGACGAGCGGCAGTGAAACGAGCGCTGCCAGGGTCAGCATTCCGAGGGCTGCGAGGACTCGATAGCGCATCTTTTTTGAAGGGGCAGCCGTCCATTCCTTGCCGGATGCGGCCACGCAGTCCTCATAAAACGTTTGCAGGTAAATGATGCAGAACGGGTAAAACAGGATCACGAGTATCACGCTGACGATCGTCCAGGTCGGGACGGCCAGTGACGGATTGGCCGTCGCTACGAACGAGGCGAGCGCGCCCAAGAGGAGCGCTGTCAGGAAGAGCGGGATGCTGAGGCCCAACTGATCGAAAAACAGCGTTGCCGTCCGGCCGAAGACGAGGTCCCGGCTTCTTGCCAAGGCGTCGATGCCCCTGCGCCGCTCGTTCACTGTCACGTGCGTGATAAGCATGAACCGAGTGCCAAGAATTATTCCTGGCAGCAGCAGGATGGACGGCAGCATCAGCGCGCTGGTGCAAAGAATGACGGTGAAGATTCCCGAGGGCATCGATCGGAGGCCTCGCCACATGGAATTTCCAAGACCGCCCTCGTTCATCGCTACGGCGACCGTCACGTAGGGCAGAAGCAGGGAAAGGAGGACGCTCGTCATGCCGAGTGACAATGAGACGGTGTTCGACAGTTTGCCGTGAAGCAGTCCGGCGACCAATAGGGGCATGGCCACGATCAGGCCGAGCAGCGCGTAGATGCCCAGTGACGCGCGAAACCTGATTATTGAACGCTGCACTCGGTCCTTCATCGGCGGAAACGTCGTGGGTTTGACGAAGCCGGCGGGCGGAGAAGGATCGGGCTGGGAAGGCAACGGATATGGCGAGGGGTCTGCTGCCGTGGTCTGCGTTGGCAGGACAAATGACATAAGGATGCCGATTGATGGGCGCGCAAGCATTTTGGCGCGATTGTTCACAGTATAGCACGTCCATACCACCTCAAGTTTGACGGCTCTTGCCCGCATGCTAAGTTTTCTTCGTTCTTTCTACAGAGGTCATTTGCCGAGGTTTACCATGAAAAGCGTCGTTGTCGCGTTTCTTGTCGTTGCGGCTCTCGGCGGTTGCGCATCAGCTCCGCCACGCGTCAGTGTGCCTGCCGATGCCGTCCTGACGTTCGCTCCGCCTTACGCCGATCCGGAGTTCGTATTGCAGGTTGCGCTGCCGCGACCCGCCGGCTGGATCGAGCGTCGCAATGTCTTGGCGGCGGAAAGGGGGCTCAGTGTCGTCCTTCGGCTTACGGCCATTACCGACGGGGCGACGTTGGACTTCAGCTTTGCTCCCGCCGAAAGCTGGACGGTGCCGATCCTCATGGCCGACTTGCGTAAGCACGTCGGTCAGAACGGCACTAAGGTGCTTCGTACGCACGCGGTCGCTCCCGACTGGATGGAATTGTTGGGCGAGACTGCAAGCAGGTCGACACGCACCGTCGTCGTCAAGATGCGCGGCATGACTCACGGAATATTGGTCGTCACGCTGGACTCTCCGTCAGGGACGTTCGGGCAGAACGACCTCACGTTCGACAGGGTCCTGTCGACCCTCAAGGTCACGTCGACAGAGCCGTCGTCGTCCGAGGCCGAGCTGGCGCAATGCCTGACGGAAAAGGGCGCCAAGCTGTACAGCGCCTGGTGGTGCGGTCCCTGCCAGGAGCAGAAGCGCCTATTCGGTGACGGTCTTAACCGTCTCGATTACGCCGAATGCAGCGATGACGGCACGGTCAGAGAGCGGAAGGTCTGCGTCAAGGCCAAGCTCTCTTTCTATCCGACGTGGGTTTTCGCTGACGGCACTAGACTGGTAGGCACGCAATCCCTCGACGACCTCGCCGACTACGTCGGCTGTCCTCGTGCGCAGAAGAAACCGTAAGCCGTTAATGGCGCGGTACGTCATCCGACCGATTCCGGTCGGATTTTTTATTTCCGCGCGGGCATCTTGACATCAGGCGCCACTTCGACCATGCTTGCTTGTCCGCAATCCGGCGGCAACAATCGCAGCAGGGGAGTTCGTTCACATGAAATCAGCATCGTGCATCTTGTTCGGGATGCTCTTCGTCGCGTGCAACATCCCGTTTGACGTCGTTCCCGCCACGCCGGCACAGACGCTGAACGGGTCACCTGCGCCTACGGACGGGACTGAAGGACGTCCGCCGCCCTCGTCGCCGTTCATCGGCTATCGTTTTTACTTTGACGGGCATCTGCCGAACGACTGGTACGTTTCCTCACGAGGTGACGACGGCACGCTCGCCACGGGGTATTCCTCGCTGTGCGTCCTGTCGCATCGGGGCGACGATGAAAAGGTCCTGTTCCTGCTGGCCTTCGGCGTCGACGAGCCCGAACGCCTCGAAGTGGCGGCGCACATGAGCGACGCCGTTTGGTGGCTATCGCACATCCCGCATCCGTTCTTCGACGCGAACGGAACCAAGAAGGACGCCGAGATGCACGTTACGCCGGGGAAGTTTCCCGATCGCGACTCCCTGATGATCTTCACGGTGCTGCGCTGTCACCGGGACAGATGCGAATCATCGCTCGCGCAGAGCGGCGACTTGGCGAATCGGCTGATTCTGCGGCCTGTCCGTGCCGACGACGAACACGTTACCAGTCCGTCGGCCGACGACTGCGGATCTCATTTCTGAAATCCGCCGCTTTACGCAAAAGCCCTCCGACGGTTGTCGGGGGGCTTTTTATTCGTCGGCCGGTGCGGTGTTCGTCGTTCCCGTGCCGTATGCGGAGAGATATTCGCCCAATACCGCGTGCAATTCGGAGATGGCGGAAATTCTCATCATCTTGTCGCGCAGCGCCTTGGCGCCGGCCATGCCCTTGAAGTACCAAGTGAGGTGCTTGCGGAAGCTGACCATGTCGCCGTCATGAAGTTCGGCGTGCAGCGTGCCGTGATCGCGCACCGTATCGATGCGTTCGGCGAGCGTTGGCATGACAATCGGCTTGCCGGCGAGCGCTGCGTCGATTTGCGGGAAAATCCAGGGATTACCGAGTGCCCCGCGGGCTATCAGAAGACCGTCGCATTGGGAGACGTCGAGCGCCTTGACTGCGGCCTCGGGCGAATGCACGTCGCCATTGCACAGCACCGGAATCGAGACGTTGCGAGCGGCACGTCCGACCATTTCCCAGTCAGCGGTTCCGGAATATCCTTGCGCCTTGGTTCGTCCGTGGATGGTGATCAGCGCGGCACCTGCAGCTTCGAGCACCTTAACGAACTCAAGGCATTCGCCGGGGTCAGACCAGCCCAGTCGGATCTTCACCGATACCGGCTTGGCCGTCGCGGACGACATCGCCTTGATGAGCGCTGCGGCAAGTTGCGGGTCGCGCATGAGCGCGGCGCCGTTAAAGTTGGAGACGATCTTGTACACGGGGCACCCCATGTTGATGTCGAATCCGTCGGGGGAATAGGCCTCGTCGATCATTCGAACGGCTTCGGCCATCGAGGCCGGGTCGGCACCGAACAGCTGCTGAATGAGCGGGCGTTCTTCTTCCTCGAACTTGCCCATCTTAAGAGATTTCTCGCTGCCGTGCACTAGCCCCTCGGCGGAAATCATCTCGCGGAACACTACCGGCGCCCCATGACGCTTGGCGATACGGCAAAATGCAGAGTCGGTCATGTCGGCCATGGGGGAGAGCGCGATGATCGGTTTTTTCGGCGTGGACCAGTCGAATGAGGAGGACATAAATACGGCGGATAGCGTAGCGCAAAAAGACCTGCCAGTCAATGTGCTCGAGTGCGGCGCGGGCTGTCCACAGGCGATGTCGGCATGACACTTGATTGGTTAAGTGATAATGCGTATCATGTCCATATGAAACATCGCTTTTCGTTTCCGGTCAGCGGTCCGCGCGCGTTGGCAATGCGCATACGCCTGCTGTCTTTTTCGTTGGAACGTGAGATGGACCGCATGTTCGCCGAGAAGAAAGACGTCACGCTGGCGCAGTTCATGCTGCTCATCCCCATATCCGTACATCCGGGCGTCACCCAGCGTGCCATTGCCATGCACCGCAATGTCACCGAAGCTGCCATCAGCCGCCAGGCCGAGGCGTTGTGCAGGAAGGGGTACATCGAGCGCGGACGCAATCCCGCCCAGAAGCGCGAACGCGCGCTTTACCTTACTGCCAAGGGTAAACGCGCGCTCCGCAGGGCGGCGGGGCATGCAGATGCGCGTTTCAAGGAGCTTTTCGCTCGCATCAAGCCCGCGAGGCGGCAGCAGATCGTCGCGGCGCTGGACGAGGTAATCGCCTCGATCGGTCTGCGATTTCCCTCGTCGGTCAAGAATGGGCCGCCAGCCATGCAGACAGGCGGTATCGTCGCTAAACATGGAACGTAAGCCAAAATTTTGCTAGACTTTACCCGTGACCCTTTCTTCATACCCTATGAACATCAGCCGCAAAACAATCATTTGGACGTTGGTGGCCGTCGCTGTCGCGGGTGGCCTCGTGTACTTTTTTACGCGCAAGCCGAAAGTGGCGTACGAGACGGAAAAGGTCGTTCGTGGCACCGTCGTCGAGGAAGTTTCGGTTACCGGTTCTCTGGCTCCCGTGCACAAGATTTCGCTTGAGCCTGAGGTCACCGGAAAAATCATCAAGATCGACGTCGAGTCCGGCGCGGTGGTGAAGACGGGAGACGTGCTTGCTGAAATGGACTCGCGCGACGTGCAGTCCAGGATCGTCTCGCAGCGCGCGGCGGTTGATTCGGCTCGCGCGCGTCTGGCCGAACTCTCTGCGGGAGCGACGGTCGAGGAGCTTGCCGTCGCCCAGACGGCCGCGGATACCGCTCAGTCAAAGCTGAGCTCGTCCATCGCCGCCAAGGCCGACGCGGATATCGCCTTGGGTAATGCCAAGACTAAGGCCGATACGCTTGCCGCGAGCAAATTGCAGACCATCCTGCTTGATTACGACAAGGCCGTGGTCGATGCCAAGGATGCCGTCGGAAATCTCGTCGGCCCGATGTTCACTACCGACAACCAGCTCACGTTCGGCACCACCAGTTCGGTTCTTCAGATCAGCGCGGGTAACTCGCACGCGTTGTCCAAGGCAAAGGCCGACGACCTTGCCGCCGTCGTCGCTTCCGTAAAGGCTGCGGGAACGGTCGATGCCGCGCTTGGCGCCTACGTCACCGTCGCGGGCGATCTCGCCGTCGTGAAGTCGCACCTTGAGGACTGCCGTGCGGTGCTCGACTACACCACGGGACTTTCTTCGGCGACGCTCGCCGGCTACAGGCAGAACGTCAGTGCGGGACTGAGCACGATTTCATCCACCGTTCAGCTTGTCGACGGGGACCGTTCCAACCTCAATTTGCAGGCCAGTCAGAACCAGATTGACGTCAACGGCGCGCAGGCCAATCAGACATCCGCGGCGCATGCCGTCGACACCGCAAAAAGTGCCCTGGCCCAGGCGCAGGCCGACCTCAACCTGAAGAAGACCGGCAACCGTCCCGAGGTCATCGCCAGCCAACGCGCCGAGGTCGAGGTGCAGATGGCCGCGCTTACCGGCTATCTTACGGACTTGTCCAAGCGCCGCATCGTCGCGCCCATCGACGGCATCGTCACTGACGTGCCGATTGAAATCGGCGCGACGGTCTCGCCTGGCGCGACGGCTATCAGCATGCAGACCAAGGGCAACTTCCAGATCACCACGAACGTGTCTGAAATCGACATCGGCAAGGTGAAGGTCGGTGATCCCGTGGGGATCACGCTCGATGCCTTCCCGAAGACCGAAACCTGGACGGGCAAGGTGATCAAGATCGATCCGGCCGAGAAAGTCGTCGAAGGAGTCATCTTCTACGAGACCACCATCGTGTTCGATAACGAGGATCCGCGGTTGCGCTCCGGCATGACCGCCAACCTTACCGTCGAGACGAACCGCAGGGAAAACGTGCTGCGCGTGCCGCTGCGCGGGTTGCACGATATCGGCACCAAGTCTACGGTGAACGTGCTCCGCAATGGTCAGCCCGTCGTGGTTGACGTGACGGTCGGCCTGCAGAACAACACTCACGCGGAATTGCTCACCGGCCTTGCGGAAGGTGACGAGGTCATCGTCGGCCAGACCGCAAAATAGCACCCATTGTCATGCCCTCAGTCATTCAACTCAAGGACCTTACGAAGGAATACTCGCAGGGCGACACCGTCGTGCACGCGCTCAATGGCATCAACCTGACCATCGAGAAGGGGGATTTCGTGGCCATCATGGGTCCGTCAGGCTGCGGCAAGTCCACGCTGATGCATACGCTCGGCTTCTTGGACCGTCCCACCGGAGGCGAATACCTCTTTAACGGCAAGGATACCCGGACGCTGGACGAGAATTCGCTGGCCGCCATCCGTAACAGCAGCGTCGGGTTCATCTTCCAGAGCTTCAATTTGCTTCCGCGCACCACCGTGCTCGAGAACGTGCTTTTGCCGACGGCATACGCGTCCAAAGTCGATGCCGTCGCGATGAAGGCTCGCGCGCTCGAGATCCTGAAGCGCGTCAATTTGCTGCACCGCATCGATGCCAGGCCGAATCAGATGTCGGGCGGGGAACAGCAACGTGCGGCCATCGCGCGCGCCCTCATCAACGACCCTTCGCTGATCCTCGCTGACGAACCTACCGGCAATCTCGACTCCAAGACTTCCGATGAGGTCATGAAACTGATCAAGGAGATCAACGCTGAAGGCAACACCATCCTCATGGTCACGCACGAAGACGACGTGGCACAGCAGGCCAAACGCATCATTCGCATGAAAGACGGCCGGATCGTCAGCTAGCCATGCACATCTTTGCCGACATAAAATATTCGCTGCACGCGCTGGCGGCCGCCAAGAGCCGCACGTTTTTGACGATGCTCGGCATCATCATCGGCGTGATGTCGGTGCTGGCCGTGTCGTCGGTGGGACTTTCGGCGCAGCAGCTCATCCTCGGACAGATCACCTCGCTCGGTACCAACCTCGTCGGCGTCCTTCCGGGCGCCAGTCAGGAAAACGGCCCGCCGCCCATCGCCTTCGGCATCGTCATCACCACGCTCACGCGTGAAGACGTGCAGGCGCTCGGTGAGATTCCCAACGTGGTCGGCGCGTCGTCGTACGTGCGCGCGTCCGACAGCGTCTCCAGCCGCGAAAATTCCGTCACGACGACCATTCAGGGCGTGGATGAAACGTATCCGAACGTCGAAAATTTTTCCCTTGCCGTCGGCTCGTCCGGCGGTCGCTTCTTTACCGCGCAGGATGTCGCCGCGTTCGGTCGCGTGGCCGTACTGGGAGACACGGTGGCGCGCAAACTTTTTGGCGACTCCAATCCCGTCGGCTCCAGCATACGTGTCAAAAACATCGCCTTCGACGTCATCGGCGTGGCTGCCAAGCGCGGTTCTGCGGCACTGCAGGATCAGGACGACCAGATTTTCGTGCCTTCGACGACGGCGCAGCGCCTGTTGCTCGGTATCAATTACGTGACCTTTGCTCGCGTTAAAGTCGATACTGCCGGCAATATCGCGGCGGTCAGCGCGGACATCAAGCGCGTGCTGCTTCGCCGTCACCACATCAACGATCCGGACAAGGCCGACTTCAGCGTTCGCAGCACCGATTCGGCCATAAGCATCCTTGGCGGCGTCACTGGCGCCATCAAGAGCTTTTTGCTCGCGGTGACGGCCATTTCGCTTCTAGTGGGCGGTATCAACATCATGAACATCATGTACGTGGCGGTCCGCGAACGCACGCGCGAAATCGGCCTGCGCAAGGCGCTGGGCGCGCGGCGCGGCCGCATCCTGTCGCAATTCCTCATTGAGAGCGCCGTCGTGTCGGTGCTTGGCGGACTGCTGGGCGTGTTGCTGGGCGTCGGCATCATCATGCTCGTGGCTGTTGCCGTGCGTCATGCCGGTTACACTTGGGAATTCATTTTGCCTCTTTCCGCAGTCGTGACTTCGATGGGAATCGCCGTCGGCATCGGACTCGTCTTCGGCATGGCTCCGGCGATTACCGCTTCGCGCCTGGAGGCCATCGAGGCCTTGCGTTACGAATAGCCTATGAAGATCCGCGACTCCTTCAAGACCGCGTGGCGCAACATGCGCCGGAGCAAGCTCCGGACAGCCTTGTCGTTGCTCGGCATGGTGGTCGGCGTGTTCGCGGTCACGCTGATCGTGTCGTTGGGCCTCGGCCTGAAGGGGTACGTGATCGGGCAGATTTCCTCGTTCGGTACGGACTACCTGGCCATTCATCCGATTTTGCCGGGCGTCGGTGCACGTGGCTCCATCGGATCCGGCTCCATCGGCGTGCCGGCAACTTCGCTCAAGGATGCCGACCTCGCCTTGCTTGGCGACAAGTCGGTCTTTCCGTACGTGACTGGCGTCACCGGCCAGCGCGCCGCCTACGAAATCGCGTCGAACGGCAACAAGGATTTGCGGGTGTTCGTTCTCGGCGTCAGCGCCACGTATCCGATCATCGATCCTCAGACCGTGGCAGAGAAGGGGAGGTTCTTTAGTGAAGACGAGGATCGCTCGCTTTCGTCGGTGGTCGTGCTGGGCACCTCCGCAGCCACGACGCTGTTCGGTGACGCTGATCCGATCGGCGACAAGATACGCATCAAGGACGTGAGCCTCACGGTGGTGGGCGTGCTCAAGAAGCGCGGCTCGTTCGGGCCGATCGACTTGGACCAGATGGTGTTCGTGCCGCTGGGGGTGGTCGAAAAGCGCATCTCGCACGTGGATTATCAGCAGGAAATCGACGTCAAGGTGAAAGACCAGTCATACCTGCCAGCTGCCGTGGACGACATTACCCGTGTCCTGCGCCGCCGCCACAACATCACCGATCCCAGCAAGGACGACTTCCAGATCACCACCGCCACCGACGTCCTCAATCAGATCAACATCGTCACCGATGCCATTACCTGGCTGCTCGGCTTCCTCGCTGCCATCTCGCTTCTGGTCGGAGGCATCGGCATCATGAACATCATGCTCGTCTCCGTGACAGAACGCATTCGCGAAGTCGGTTTGCGCAAGGCCATGGGCGCGCGTCGCAGCGACATCATGGCGCAGTTTTTGGCCGAGTCCGTGCTGCTCACGTCGGTCGGCGGCATCACCGGCGGTCTGCTGGCCATGCTCGTCACCATCGGCCTTGTCGCCGCCGCGCGCTATGCGGGCTACAACGCGCCGTACATCGTCTCATTGCCTGCTTTCCTGGTAGCGGCTGTCGTCTCCGCGACCATCGGCATCATCTTCGGGATTTATCCCGCGCGAAAGGCGGCCAGTCTCGATCCGATCGTGGCGTTGCGGTTTGAGTAGGTGCCTGAGTCACGCCCTTCCCAAACTCGCGCAAACTGTTAGGGTATATCGGATATGTTTTTCAGAAAGCCGACCGTGACGCGCTTAGCGCAAGACCGGATCAGCGCCAGCATGTTTTATAAGTACGATGCCTGTCCGCACTGGCTGTATTTTGACGCGTACGGCGACCCGGCCAAGAAGGCGTCGGTGACGCCTTTCACCGAGATGCTGCTCAAGGGCGGCATACTGCACGAGCAGAGCGTCATGTCCGGAATGAACTGCGTGAAGCCGGAGGGCGAGACGCAGGACGAACGCTTCGCATCCACGCTCAAGTTGATGCGCGACGGCGCGTCTTGCATCTACCACGGCGTGCTGATGGACGATGAGTTCGTGGGCGAACCGGACATCTTGGAACGCCGCAACGGATCGGCCGGTTCGAATTTCGGCAGCTTCCATTACGTGCCGGTCGAGATCAAGAGTGCCGAGCGCGTTTCCGACGCGCACAAGTACCAGCTGTTTTGCTACGGCGTGCTGCTCGAGCATTTGCAGGGTACTCGTCCCGAGGAAGCCTACGTCTTGAACGGTTCCGGCACGCGCATCGGTTTCATGCTGCGCGAGTTCGAGGAACAGTTCCGCAACGCAGTGAAGGATATCCGCAAGACCCTGGCCGGCGATCCTCCGCCGCCGCACGTGGCTTCCAGCTGCAAGCAGTCGCCGTGGTTCAAGGAGTGCCTCGCCTTCGCGGAAAAGCAGGATGACGTCGCCCTGTTGTATAACGTGAAGAAGAAAGTGGTGATGGCATTGCGCGAGCATGGCGTGAAGACCGTGCACGACGCCGCCCTGATCGAGCCGAACCGGCTCGCGAAGGAAGACAGGCTTTTCAAGCCCGCGCTGCTGGAACGCATCGTGCTGCAGGCGCGGGCGTTGAAAGAAAAGCGCCACTTCATCCGCAAGCCCATCGACTTGCCGGAAGCACCGCTGGAAATCTTCTTCGACATCGAAGGCGATCCGTTGCGGCAGGTGGAATATCTTTTTGGGTTTTTGGTGCGACGCGAGGGCTCCAAGGAGGAGAAGTACGAATATCAGGTCGCCGAACGTCCTGAAGACGAGGCGAAGATGTGGGCTGAGTTTTTGGTCTGGGTCAACGCCCTCGAAGACGATTACGTCGTGTATCACTACGGCACCTACGAGCTCACGCGCATCATCCAGCTGGAAGGCCGTCATGGCTGTCCTCTCGAGCAGGTCGCCGCGCTCAACCGTTTCCGCGACCGTCTCGTTGACCTCAACGAATTGGTGAAGGAGACCGTGGTGTTTCCGTTGTATTTTTACAGTATCAAGGACATCGGCAAGTACATCGGCTTCACCCGTGAGGGCGCTATCGCGGGCGGGGGAGAGTCGGTCGCGTTTTATGAGGACTGGCTCAAGACCGGCGATCGCAAGAAGCTGGATGACATCATCCTCTACAACAAGGAAGACGTGGTGGCCACGCGCTATCTCAAGGACTGGCTGGCGCAGGAGCGTGACCGCGAAAGAGCCGAGCGGGCACTTTGAGACTGACGTCACGCATTGCCGAATTCCCGTGCTATACTGTCACCGTTATGCCCACACCATCACGCATCACCTACGATCATGCCAACATGTGGACCTCGGCTGCCGCGCACGGCACCGCTGACGGTCGGCGTGAAATCATCTTCAAACCGCTCGAGGGCGTGAAGTTCAGGCTCAAGTCCGACTGGTCTGCCGGTCGTGCCGGCTTCTTCGGCATCCCTGACCTCACAAAGGACCTTGCCGCCGCCAAGCGCCTGGCCAATGCGGTCGCCGATGAATTTCGAGAACTCATCGTCATCGGCATCGGCGGCTCTGACCTCGGCGCGCGCGCCTTGGTGAGCGCGCTGCAAAAGGACGGAAAGGGGATGACCGTACATTTCATCGGTGCCAACACCGATCCGGATGAACTTGCCGCCTTGCTTGCGCGTGTCGACTTGCGCAGGGCCGCCTTGAACGTCATCTCTAAGTCCGGTGACACCATCGAGCCGATGAGCACCTTCCTTTTGCTTCGCGACAGGCTCATCAGGCAAGTCGGTCATAAAAAGCATGCGCGTCACGTCATCGCGACCACCGACAGCAAGGGCGGCACGCTCAGGCAGATTGCCGACCGCGAAGGATATCGCACCTTGCCCGTACCTGCGGCCATCGGCGGACGATTTTCCGCACTCACTTCCGTAGGGCTTTTTCCTGCGGCCTGCGCGGGCATCAACGTCACCGCGCTGGTGGCCGGCGCTGCCGAAGAACGCGGCGCCTTCGACCGCGCCAAAGCGGAAGAATGCGCGCCGCTCCTGTTCGCCGCGTTGCAGGTCGACTCCTGTCGCGAACGTGCCCAGAGCATCAGCGTGCTCATGCCTTATGCCGACGGCCTCAAGGAGTTCGGCGTCTGGTTCCGGCAGCTGTGGGCCGAGAGTCTCGGAAAAAAATTGGATCGTCGCGGGCAGATCGTCTACCGCGGAATGACGCCGGTGGCCGCGCTTGGCGCCACCGACCAGCACTCGCAGGTGCAGCTGTACGTGGAAGGCCCGGCGGACAAGACGGTGACCTTCGTGGAGGTGAAGAAATTTTCGGCGAAATTGTCGGTGCCCAATCCGTATCCCGACATCGAGGGCGTGGCCTACATGGCCGGACATTCCTTTGAAAAGATCATCCATGCCGAGCGCGCCGCCACCGCGCATGCGCTGGCCCGCAACGGACGACCCAACGGTACCGTCGTCATTCCGGCCATCGATGCCAAGACTGTTGGCGGTCTGATGTTCTTCTTTATGATCGCCACTGCCGCCGCCGCCGAACTGCTCGACGTCAACGCCTACGACCAGCCTGGCGTGGAGGAAG
>JAHFIW010000028.1 GCA_023246195.1 bacterium | reverse complement strand
TTTCGCGGCATTTCTCGGGTTGGCGTGCGTTGTTGCCTTGGCGGAAGATCATCCGGATAAGACCGTGCAGCGAGACCCTTTCATGTTGCTCAGGGGGAGTCTGACGCTCAAGGTCGTTTCTCACAATGCCGCAGCCATTCTCATCCTGTCAATTGTCATGGTGTCCGTCGTCTCCTCGTTGTTCGTGGAGAATTCCGTTAATTCCCGTCGTGTGGCCATGCAGCGTGATTTGCGTTACTTCGTTCAGGCCTTTACCGCGCATCGGCTTGAGCAGCTTGGAGCTGCGGAACACTTCGGCTACATGGCTGAAGTCGCTCCTGCGATCGGCGGGAGTCATGATGGAGACCTCGCGCTTTCGGCAGCTGCAAGCGCGATAACGATCCGTTTGCGCGGTACCCGCGTATTTGACCTTGTCGATCGTGAGGGCGTCGTCCGTTTCAGCACTCGCGCTTCTGCGGGGGTCGGACGGTCGCTCGCGGATTCTCGCGCGGTATCCGTCGCGCTGACGGGTAAAAAGTACGTCGATGTGGAAAAGGATACTGCTTTTGACCTTTGGGTGGTGCGCGCGGCGGTGCCGGTAATCGCTCCGGACGGATCCGTCATCGGTGCAGTAGCCGTTTCAGACGTCGATTTGGCATTTAATTTTTCCGACTACGTCTCCATTGCGCCCATCGATTCCTCGGGGTACGGCTTCATGTCCCCGAACGGCGATCCCGTTTTCTCTATGGGTTCGCCGGTCAGCCAGGGTGCGCGTGAAAATCTTCTCCAGCACGTGCTTCCTTCCGGGATCGGATCTTCCGATGACGGCAAGTTCAGCTTTTTTCTTGAACGTGCGTCCGATTCCGACGGTTCTTCCGTGGGTTATTTCTACGTGTTCATCGCCGACAGGGTCTCGGAAGCCGAAGCATTCCGCACGGTCTCGCTTGTTGCCGTTATCGCGCTGCTCGTCACCGTCCTCATGGCTGCCTTTTTGACGATGAGCATGTCAGTGGTGCTGCGCCCGATTCGTGAAATTCGCGCGGCTGCAGCAGGGTTGGAACATGGCAAGTATGACCAGCAGGTGACCTACGGCAGCCCTGACGAGCTTGGACAGCTGGCATCGGCCTTCAATCGGATGCTCGACACCATAGGCGAGCGCACGTCGGCGCTCTCGTCGGCGGTCCGTGAACGGCAGGGTTTCCTCGATCATGCAGCCCGCGAACTCCGGACGCCGCTCAATGTCTTTCGCTGGACATTGGAATCGCTGAGCGTCGGTGGCGCCGGTCGACTGAATAAGGAACAGAAGGAGCTTATCGAGCTGCTGCAGCAGACCGACGAACGCCTGATCAAGCTGGTGCAGAACCTGCAGGACGTGACGCTCATCGATAGCGGACGCGTTGCCCTAGAAAAGCGTCCGACGGCCATCGAGGGCGCCATCGACGCGGCTGTCGGGCAGGTTGCCGCCGAAAGCAAGAAGAAGGGCATTACCCTGCAGTGGAGCCGACCCGAGAACGCGCTGCCCATGGTTTCTGCCGACGCTTCCTATCTGGAAAAAATCCTGTCTCATCTGGTAACGAACGCCGTGAAGTATACTCAGCAGAACGGTCGCGTGGAAATTCGCGCTGAGGCAGTCGACGGCATCGGGCGGGCCATGCGGAACGGGGGTTTCGTGAAAGTCGCTGTGGAAGATAACGGCATCGGCATTCCCAGGGACGATGCCAGCCACGTTTTTTCCCGTTTTTTCCGGGCGAAGAACATTACCGGATTCGAAATTGAAGGTATCGGATTGGGTCTCTACTTGGCCAAGCGGCTCGTGGAGATGCACGGAGGGGAAATCACTCTCGAGTCCCGCGAGGGAGTCGGCACTACCGTGGCTTTCACGCTTCCCGTGGCAGGTGACGAATCGCCAAGGAAGGACAAGCCGGTCGGCACTGCATGAGCGTCGGGGAAGCGCGAACAGTTCGCGCTTTTTCGTACGTTGGTAGACCCCTGCCCTTGTATGGTATATTGCCCATGAAGCTTCCCTTCGCCTCATGTTTTATCGCTTTTACGTCTTTGAGGTAGGCGGGCGTTCACATAAATTTTTTCCACGTCAGTAACGTTTTTCTCACTATATGGTCACGCACGCAAAGACACCCCATCCGAGAAAGAAGCGAACGCGCGCCGAAGAGCCTGCCGTGGAAGAGAACGCTGTCGTGGCCGGTGTCGCGCCCGTAGAGGCGCTGTCGGAACCCGCCCGCCAGGAAATCCCGTCGTATGCCGAACCGATTACCGTAATGCCGGTTCGGGCCGAGGAGAATTCAGAACTGCCGGCGCCTAAAAAGCCGACTCCTGCCGCGTTAAAACGCACTGAGACCCTTCAGGACCGTTCAGAGCAATCCGATGAGCCGGATTTCGGCTTGGGGATCGGCGACATCCTCCGGTCAGACGAGACCCTGAAGACCAGGGCGATACGTCAGGATCGCGAAGTTTCGCGAGCTGGCAGCGATGACAGCCGACTGTCGATTGATTCCATTTTGCGCGGCGAAACACGCAAGGCGGAGCCGGTCAAGGCGGTGCATAAGGATGATGATGAGCCGGTGACGTACATGGACCCAAAACAGATTTTCGAGTCGGGACGGTCCGGCGTAAAGACGGCGGCGCTCGTCGTCCTCGTGCTGCTCCTGTTCGTGGCCGCTGCGGGCGGCGTGTACATGTTCCTTGCCAAGGCAGGCCTTCCTTCCTTCGGTTCGTTTGGAAAATCGTCCAGTGACAACTCTCAGAATCAGGCAGTCAAAACCGCCGCTCCTTCGGTGCAGGTTCCGAGCTCCGTTTCGGTCACCGTACTCGTGGGCGCCACCGCTCCGGCCACTCCCGGTGCCAAACAGTTCATCGTTTCGCGCGTTCTTGAGTCGGACGGAAAGACCAGCGGCTCGTTTCCTGCCACCGGCACCGCCACCTCCAAGATCGGCAAGTCGACCGGAAAGGCGACTATCACCAATACCACCTCAAAATCCTATACTTTCGTGGCTACCACGCGCCTGCTTTCCAAAGAGGGCGTACTGTACCGCATGCTGAGCGCCAGTCCGATTCCGGCCAACGGTTCGGTGACCGTCGATGTCCGTGCCGATCAGCCCGGGGCGGAAGGAGATCTCGGCCCCACCACTTTCGTCATCCCCGGCTTGTCGCCCGACTTGCAAAAAAAGATTACCGCCAAGAGCGACGCTGCAATGACCGGCGGCGCGGGCAGCGGTAAGGGCGTAGCGCAAGCCGACATCGATGCTGCCAAGGCCGCATTGACCGACAAGCTTCGCAAAGAGGCCGTCGACAACTTCGCGGTAATGCTCATGACCGGCGAGAAGACCAACGCCGACATGATTACTTCCAAGGAGTTGGCCGTGACCGTACCGAAGGTCGGTACGCCGGGCGCGAGCTTTACGATGACCCTGTCTCTGCGTTTCCGTGCGTTGGTGGTGCCGGAGAAGGACCTCTCGCCTCTGCTGACCAAGGCCATGAGCGGAGCGTTGCCCGCCTCGCTGAATGCGGTCGACTATTCCCTTGGTAATTACCTTTATACTGTCCAGGCCTACGATGCTTCCGCCGGCATCGCCGAGCTCCGCGTGGATGCTCCCATTATCAGGCGCTAAGACCATGTCTATCATCCGACGTGGCGATTTTCACAAACCCCTGCCGCCGTACGCTCCTCACAAAGGGGATGCGCGCGGCGGCTTTACGTTCATCGAGCTGTTCATCATTTTGGGCATCATCGGGACATTGGCCATTGCCGTTTACGTCGCTGTTGCCACGGAGCAGCAGGCGTGGCAGGCGCGTGTGGAGGTCGGGAGATGAGGATGCGGGAGGTGACGAAGATGTTCGGATCGGGGATCTTCTAACCTCCCAATCTTTAACCTTTGCGCGGGCTTCCCTTTACCAATAAGACCATGCAATGTACCGTGGACGTTGTTACTCGCAAAAGTGCCCACTCCAATGCGCTATTCCCACCTCTTCACCAAAACCACTAAGACCGTCCCCGCAGATTCCGATTCCGTGAACGCCCGACTTTTGGTGCAGGCCGGTTTTGTGGATCAGGTCATGGCCGGCGCGTATGCCTGGCTGCCGCTGGGTTTGCGCGCGCTCCGCAAGGTGGAAGGCATCGTCCGCGAAGAGATGAACGGCCTTGGCGGACAGGAGTTGCAGCTCACCGCGCTGCAACCTAAGGAGAACTGGCTGCAGTCCGGACGTTGGGATGCAGTGGACGTACTCTTCAAGATTCCCAGCCAGACGGGCAAAGAGTACGCCCTCGGCCCAACCGCCGAAGACGTGGTCACGCCGCTCATGAAGACGTTCCTGCGATCCTATAAAGATATTCCCGTCGCCGTCTATCAGATCCAGACCAAGTTCCGCGACGAGCTCCGTGCCAAGAGCGGCGTGCTGCGCGGCCGAGAATTCCTGATGAAGGACATGTACTCGTTCCACGTCACGCGTGAGGACTTTGCGCAGTTCTACGAGAAAGCCAAGGCTACCTACCTTCGTACCTTCGCCCGCTGCGGCATGAATGCGCGCATCACCGAATCTTCCGGCGGCGCGTTCACCAAAAAAGTTTCGCACGAGTTCCAGGTTGAGACGCCTGCCGGCGAAGACGCGCTGGTCATCTGCCGCGGCTGCGACTACGCCCAGAACGCCGAAATCGCCACTGCCAAGGTTGGAGACGCCTGCCCCAAATGCGGCGGCGTGCTGGAAGCCAGCAAGGGCATCGAGGTCGGCAACATCTTCGACTTGGGCGATCGCTTCACGAATTCCTTCGACTTGACGGTGTCGGGGGCTGACGGCGCCAAGCAGGTCGTCTTCATGGGCTGCTACGGCATCGGCATTACCCGCTTGGTCGGCGCCATCGTGGAAGCCTCGCATGACGACCGCGGCATGATCTGGCCCAAGAGCGTGGCGCCGTTTCCTGTGCACATGGTCATGATCGGTGCCAAGGATCCGGCCGTTGCGGAACGCGTGCGCGGAGCAGCCGAGGAGCTTGAGCGCGCGCTGAGTGCCGCCGGATGCGAACCGCTGTTCGACGACCGGGAAGACGCCCGCGCCGGCGAGAAGTTCGCAGATGCCGACCTCATCGGTTTGCCAATTCGCCTCGTGATTTCCGAAAAGACGCTCGCCGAGAACGCGGTGGAGTGGAAGGACCGCAAAACGGGGGAGCAGCGCATGGTGCCGCTGGCCCAGGCCGTGGAGGACGTGCGGGTATTCATGACGGCATAAGGCAAACAAAAAATCCGCCCCTTCCGAGTGGGGCGGATTTTGCTTTACCCTTACTTCTTGCCTTTGAGGATGTCCTTGAGGGCCTTGCCAGCCTTGAACTTCGGCACGATGACCGGGGGGATCTGGATCTTCTCCGAGGGGTTCTGCGGGTTGACGCCCATGCGGCCGGCGCGCTGCTTGGCCGAGAAGGCTCCGAAACCGGCGATGGTGACTTCGCCACCGGCCTTGAGGGTCTGCATGACCGTGTCGGTGAAGGCCTCGATGGTGTCTTCGGCCTGTTTCTTGGAGATGTTGACCTTCGCGGCGAGCGTGGAGACGAGTTCTGCTTTGTTCATAGGCTAGTGAGCTGGCGTGATTGCGCGAGCTGTCTGCATTAGTAGCGAATAATGATTACTCTATCGTGACGATACGTTGGATGTGCTGGATGCTGGCCGCCTTTCCTTCCGCCGCCGTCTCAATGACGATGGCATTGACGATGGCTTCTCCGAAATCGGGAATTTCGTGCTTGACCGGCAGTTGGGTCATGAAGTTCCTGATGATTTCGGCCTTCTCGACGCCGAGGACGCCGTTGCGGAAACCGGTCATGCCCACGTCGGTGATGTAGGCCGTGCCGCCGGGGAGGATGCGTTCATCTCTGGTAGGCACGTGCGTGTGGGTTCCCCAGACTGCGGTGGCACGTCCGTCAGCGTGCCAGCCAAAGGCGACACGTTCGGAGGTGGCATCGCCGTGGAAGTCCACGAGAATCACGGACGGTTTCTTGTGCGCATGAAGCGCGAGAAGTTCATCGAAGGAACGGAAGGGATCAGAGGTCAAAACCCGACTGAACACCCTGCCCAAAAAGTTTAGCACAAGGACGTTTTTTGTGCCAACAGTAAGCAATTTTGCGCCTTCTCCCGGAATGGAAACAGGGTAGTTTGCGGGCCGGATAATCTTGTCGGAAAGTCGGGAGTCCGAGAAGATTTCATGCGCTTCCTTTTTGTCGAAAACGTGGTTGCCCGAGGTGAAGAAGTCCACGCCGGCATCGATCAGCTCGGTGAGGGTTTCGCGTGTGATGCCTTTTCCATGCGCAAGGTTTTCGGCATTGGCGATGGTCAGGTCGATGTCGTGGGCAGCCTTAAGCTCGGGAAGGACCTTTTTGAGGGCCTGGCGTCCGATGCGGCTGACGACGTCTCCGAAGACGAGGATTTTCATATCTCGCGGACTGTAGCGGAAAAGCGGCGGATTGGCAATGGTGACTGCGGTAATAAAAAAGACCCGATAAAGGGTCCGACGACAGAAGATTACCGCGGCCGCAGTTCCACGAGGTCTGCCCAAGGAAGCTCGATCTCGCTGCCGTCGATTTCCACCGCGACGCCCTTGCAGTGGGCCATGAAGATGTCACCGTGGCGCTTGTCTGCGGTTCTGATGTTCTCGGACCAGAGGAGACGCAAGAAAGTCGCCTCATGGTGAACATGTTGGCCGACGAGGCCTACGTGCATCCGCTGTCCTGGCACCAGCTTACTTTGCCGCAGGTACAGAAAGGCTGATTTCGGGTCCGAGATATTTTTTTTGCTTGAAAGGACCATGTCGCATTCCTAGCAGGAAAATCAGCGATTGTCAACGCTGCCTGTCGCGCAAAAACAAAACGCCGAACCATGTTGGCTCGGCGCTTTTTGTTCGCTTGATTATCGTGCGTACTCCACCACGCGAGTCTCGCGAATCACGTTGACGCGGATTTCGCCGGGGTACTTGAGGTCGGTTTCGATCTTCTTGGCGATGTCTTTGGCCAAGCGGAAAGCGCCGAAGTCGTCGATCATCTTGGGTTGGACGAACACGCGCACTTCGCGGCCGGCCTGGATGGCATAGACCTTCTCGACGCCGGGGAAGCTGGAGGCGGTGCTTTCGAGTTCCTCGAGGCGCTGGACGTACAGCTCGTAGGTGTCCTTGCGTGCGCCCGGGCGTGCGCCGGAGATGGCGTCGGCGGCCTTCACGATCATGGCCTCGAGCGTGCGCGGCTTGTCTTCGTGGTGGCCGATGGATTGGTAGCAGATTTCTTCCGGCAGGCCGAACTTCTTCATGATGTTGTAGCCGATTTCCGGATGTGCGCCCTGCACGTCGTGGTCCACGGCCTTGCCGATGTCGTGAAGGATGCCGCCCGTCTTGCAGACTTTGACGTCGGCATGGAGTTCCTGGGCGATGAGCGTGGCAATTTGCGCGACTTCCATGGAATGCTTGAGCACGTTCTGGCCGTAGCTGGTGCGGTATTTGAGGCGGCCGAGAATCTGCACGAGCTTGGGGTCCAGCGAGTGTACGGGGATGCCGAGCTCGATGAGCGCTTCTTCGCCTGCCTTCTTGATGTCGAGCGCAAGGTCCTTCTTGGCGTCTTCGACCGCTTCTTCGATGCGTCCCGGATGGATGCGTCCGTCCTCGATCAGCTTGAGGAGCGCGATCTTGCAGACCTGGCGGCGGATGGGAGAGAAACCGGAGATGGTGATGGCACCCGGAGTATCGTCAACGATGATCTCGCAGCCGGTCATGTGCTCGACCGCCTTGATGTTGCGGCCTTCCTTGCCGATGATGCGGCCCTTCATGTCGTCGTTGGGGAGCGGAACGGCGGTGGTCGTGGTATCGACGGAGTGCGATGACGCCACGCGCTGAATCACCAGGCCGAGCAATCCACGAGCACGCTTCTCCAGTTCTTCGGAGTTGACGTTCTCGATTTTGCGCAGGCGGCTGTCGAACTCTTCCGCGGCGATGCCTTCGACTTCCTTGAACAGGATTTCCTTGGCTTCGTCCTTGGAGAGCTGGGCGACTTGTTCCAGCTTGGTCACCTGCTGCGCTTTTACTGCCTCGATTTCCTTTTGGGTCTCGGCGACCTTGATGTGCTTGGCGTCGAGATCCTCGGTTTTGCGCTGGACATCCTTGTTCTTCACGACCAGGTCTTCCTCGATGCGGGCCAGCTTGGCTTGGATGATGCGCAGTTCTTTTCTGCGATTCTCGTCTTCGGCCTTGGAGTCCTCGTTCATCTTGATGGACTTCCCCTGGGCCTCGATGATGATCTGCTGGCTCTTGGATTCGGCCTCTTTAGAGGCGTTGGCTACTCGGGCCTCGGCCTCGCTGAGCAGTTTTGCAGCCCTGGTCTCGGTCTCACTGAGTAACTTTGCTGCCTTGGATTCCGCGGAATCGGTCTGTTTGAGCGCCACCGATTTGCGGTAGGCGTAACCGATACCTGCACCCACGGCGAGCGCTACGATTGCGGCAATTACTGGGGACATAAAAACCTCGACATTCCTGCGAGGTTTAACCGGTCGCCGAAGCGACAATCACCGCCAAGGGCGCGTGTGCGATATGAAGATTGTCGCAATGGCAAACAAGCCTGACCCGTGTCAGACCTTGTTTTTTGCTTGTTCTGGGCCCGTTACGTCGCGCTCTCCATCCGTTTTATCCGTCGCGTTAGCGCCCGGAACAAACGTCTCGATTACCGCGTGTGCCCATTCAGGATTACCATCGGTCGAATGTCGCATATCGTCATGTTGGTCGCCGTGCCAGAACCAGAGAATACGGCTTCCTTTCGGTCATTTCTCGCAGAATTGAATATGAACGTACCTGCGTCGAGCGTAGCACGCATAAGGCGGGAGCGTCAACCATAAAGAAAAACGACGGTGAATGCCGTCGTGAGCTGAACTCAGTTTTTCTTGATGCCGGCCATGGTCTAGTAGCTTACTACGCGCTCGTAGTCGAGCTTTTTGAGGCATTCTTGGCAGATGTGTCCGTTGACGATGCGTTTGCCACCACCGCTGAAGGTGATTTCGTGGCGCGTGTCACCCTGAAAGTCGCGCACGGCCTTGGCGTTTTGGCCAAAATGCCATCCATACGAGGTTTTTTCGTCGCAATCCACGCAGCCTTGCGAATGCACTTCTTCTGCCCAGGAGGTGAACCCGTTTTTCTCGGCCCAGGCGCGGTTGAGCGGCTGTATCGGTTTGGCATTGACACAGACCTCGTCGATGGTCAGGCCGACCAGCATGAAGTGGCGGACGGCCAGCGCGTAAATACGCGCATATTCGCGCTCCTGCTGCGGGCGGTCGAACGGTGCCGTTCTGACGTGCGCTCCATTCGCACGCGCATCGAATTTTTCGACGATGATGTTGCCTCGGGCGAGTTCGATGGCGATCCATTCGGCAACTTTGGCGTAGAGCGCCTGTCGCTTCTCGTGTTCGCGGAGCTCGCGTCGCTCCTTGATCAGCATGAATGGCATCATCGGTAGCGTGACCGGCGCGGCCAACACCATGCCGAGAGCGCCGTCGCCGGAAGCGTCTCGTTTCTTGCCGCCCGAGACGGCATAGGCGATGCCGCCAACGGTCCACCAGAAGATGTTCCACGGCGGAGTGACCATCGCGGCGGTAATGAGAACCTTCTGCAATGTTTCCTTGGTTTTCTGCTTCATCGCGCCCTCCTTGGACGAAAGAACTCATGAGCAGACTAGCAGCAAACAGCCCGCGTGTCTAGCCTTTCGACGGTCGATTCAAGGCATAGGGTTGCTCCGCTGCCAGCATTGACAAGTTCGCTAAAATTTGGCTCAGTGTTCGTATCGTCGTTCATGGAATGCGTTCCCAAGACGTCCCGCGGTGGGGCTTCGAAAGTGCGCAGGACGGTCGTAAAGAAGGATGTGTCATGAAGACGAACGTCGTCGACCTCGACGCCCCGCCGTTCTGCCCTTCCTGCTTCCAAGTTGTGGAGCACCGCAAGGGCGGCCTCCTCGACCTCGCGACGGCAAAGATTGACCTCTATCTTGCCGAAGCCCAGAAGGAGGGCGTGGGAATCAGGTTCGGGATTGACGAGTTGCGGAAGAAGGGCCTGTCCATCAAAGACATCGCCGACCTCTATGGGGTCAATGTAAAAAGGATGTGTTATATCGACGGATCCGACCTCCGAAAGGAGCTTGAGGGCAAGCCTGTCCTCAATGCCAACGTCCTGGACTTTTATCTCGCGAATCCGCACCGCATCCCCGAGGAATGGAGGGGCAAGGACAGGAGTATCAATTTCTGGGGGACGGTGTACCGCGATAAGCACTACGAGTACGTACGCGCTCTTTGGTGGAGAGGCGGCGAGTGGCATGACGGCCTCAGTCGGCTGTTCGACATGTTTACCGTTAACTCACCGGCGGCGATCTTGGTGAGCAACGCTTAGGAGTTCTGTTCTTTCGGACCAGCTCTCAGCGCTCCATGAAAATGGGGCGCTATTCTTTTTGTGCCGTATCCGACGGCGCCGCGTTCGCGGTCGATTGCGTAATCGGCAACAACAGCGACTGCCAATTTTCCGGAGTGACATTCTCAATGACGGAGGCCTGCGCAACGGAGAGGCCGCCGATAGCCGTGCGGCGCAATTTTTCCAAGTATGCGCCGGTGCCGAGCGCGTGGCCGAGGTCGTGCGCGAGCGTGCGGACGTAGGTGCCGGCGGAGACGGTGGCGCGGAACGCCAGCTTCGGCGGCACGTACGAAAGCAATTCCAAAGAATAGACCGTCACCGCCACGGACTTTCGCTCGACTTCAATTCCTTCGCGTGCCAACTCGTACAATTTTTTCCCGTCGATTTTTTTGGCGGAGAACATCGGAGGGGTTTGCTGGAGAGGGCCGGTGAAGCGGGGGATCGCGGCGCGGACTTCGGCCTCGGTCGGCATCTCGACGCCTTCGATGGGCACGATGTCGCTGTCCTTGTCTTGGGTGACGGTGGTGGCTCCGAGCATGGCCACCGCTTCGTAGGTTTTGCGCTGACCGAGGTACTCGCCGAGATGTTTGGTGGCTCCGCGGCCCACGCCCACGATCAAAAGGCCCGTGGCAAACGGGTCGAGCGTGCCGGCGTGGCCGATGCGGCGAACACCGGTTATGCGGCGTAATCGGGCTATCACGCCGAACGATGTGATGCCTGCCGGCTTGTCGATGAGGAGGAAACCTTCCATTTTGGCTAGATTACGCGCAGCACCCATTGACGGGTGGGCTATTTCTCTATAGTATTGACGCACATAAGCAAGCGTACGTCCACCCAATGAACATATCTGAACTCGCCCGCCGACTTCGTGCCAATCCGGAAGAGCTTAGGGAGAAACTTCCGATGCTCGGTTTTGACGTTGGTCGCAAGGCCATCAAGGTGGACGATCGCCTGGTGAACAAGATCATGGAGAAGTGGTCGGAGATGCGCAAGCTCGACCGTCTCAAGGTGAAGTACCAGCGCGAGGAAAAGATCAAGGAAGAGGCCATCGCTTTGGTCAAAACCATTGAGATCCCCAAAGTCATCACCGTCCGCGATTTCGCCGCCAAGATGGGACTGCCGCTCAACTTGGTGATCGCCGAACTCATGAAGAACGGCATCCTTGCCTCCATCAACGAGCGCATCGATTTTGAGACTGCCAGCATCGTCGCCGAAGACCTCGGTTATGGCGTCACGCGCGAGGCCGAGAAGGACCATCAGGTGGAAGGCAGCATGTCGGCCGACGAACTCAAGACCATGCTCGGTGCCGAAGACGCCGCTTTGCTCAAGCCCCGCCCTCCGGTCGTCGTCGTCATGGGTCACGTTGACCACGGCAAGACCTCGCTTTTGGACAGGATCCGTACCGAGAACGTCGCCAAAGGCGAAGCCGGCGGCATCACTCAGCATATCGGCGCGTACCAGGCGGTCCGCAACGGTCGTCACATCACGTTTATCGACACTCCGGGCCATGAGGCTTTCACGGTGATGCGTTCTCGCGGCGCTCGTGTGGCCGACGTTGCCATTTTGGTGGTTGCCGCCGACGACGGCGTGCAGCCGCAGACGGAAGAAGTCATCAAGATCATCGAAGCTGCCAAGATCCCTTTCGTGGTGGCGCTCAACAAGATGGACAAGCCGGGCGTCGACCTTCAGCGCGTGAAGACGCAGCTTTCCGAGAAGAGCGTCATCCCCGAAGAGTGGGGCGGCAAGGTCACCTTCGTTCCCGTTTCCGCCAAGACCGGCGCCGGCATCGAGCAGCTGTTGGACATGATTTTGCTCACCGCCGATCTCGATCCCGAGCGCATCAAGGCTAATCCTGATCGCAAGGCCGTCGGCACCATCATTGAGTCGCATATCGACAAGGGCGAAGGCCCGGTCGCTACGGCCCTGATTCAGTCCGGCACGCTGCGCCGCAATGAGGAACTTTCGATTGCCGGAAATCTCTACGGCCGCGTCCGCGCCATGAAGGACTGGACTGGCAAGCTGGTCGAAAAGGCCATGCCAGGCATGCCGGTGAAGATCATCGGCTTCAAGGTCGCGCCGCAGGTCGGCGACATCGTTCAGGTTCCGGAAAAAGGCCATGCGCTGCACAAACTCAAAAAGCAGTACACCGTCGAGAAGCAAAACGCCCCGACATCGTTCTCCAAGCAGGAAGAGGAGAAAGCCGGCGGCAAGAAGTTTCTCAACATCGTCCTCAAGACCGACGCGCTCGGTTCATTGGAAGCCATCGTCGGCACGTTGGAAAAGTACAAGTCCGATGATGTCGGCGTGGCCATCGTCGGTCGCGGCCTGGGCAACGTCACCGACAGCGACGTTTCCCGCGCCGAAGCCACCGGCGGCATCGTCATGGCCTTCAACGTGAACGTCACGCGCGAAGCCCACATCTTCGCCCGCGACAAGAAGGTCTCGGTCGCCAAGTACAAGATCATTTACGAGCTGTTCGACGAGGTGAAGAAGCGCCTGCAGGCGCTCGTCCCAGTCGAGATCATCCGCACCGACATCGGCAAGCTGGAAATTCTGGCCATCTTCCGCAGCGACAAGGGCGGTCAAGTCATCGGCGGCCGCGTCACCGACGGTCACTTGGAAGTCGGTGCCAACGTGGTGGTCTACCGCGGCGACGAACCCGTCGACGAAGGCAAGATCGTCCAGCTGCAGTCGGGCAAGCAGGACGTCAAAGAGATCCGCATGGGTCAGGAGTGCGGTCTCAAGGTCACCGTCCGCCGGCCACCCCTCGTTGGCGACAAGCTCGAAGTGTTTACGGAAGTGCGCCGCGAGAAAAAGCTCGTATTTACGGCTTAAAGTCATCAGTGGAGATAAAAAATGGGAGGTGGTACGATGTACCTACTTCCCATTTTTTTGCAGCGGATTTATACTTCGTCCCTCGATTCATTAACCCTCCTGATATGGCGCAAACGTTCACTCAAGACAATTTCGATGCTGAGGTGCTTAATTCGCCCGTTCCCGTAATGGTCGACTTCTGGGCACCGTGGTGCGGACCATGCCGCATGATCGGTCCGCTGGTCGAGGAAATCGCCGTCGAATTCGATGGTAAGGGGGCCAAGGTTGGCAAGGTCAACGTCGACGAGAACGGCGCATTGGCGCAGAAGTACGGCATTATGAGCATTCCGGCGGTGTTGATGTTCAAGGGCGGACAGCCGGTCGGTCAGATGATCGGCTCGCAACCCAAGGAGAAGCTTTTGGAGATGCTCAAGAAGGCGATGTAACTATGCGAAACCTCATCATCATCGGTGCTGGCCCCGCAGGATACACTTCTGCCGTTTACGCCGCTCGTGCCGAACTTATGCCGTTGGTGTTTGAGGGCGCTGTCTATGGCGGCCAACTCATGACGACCACCGAGGTTGAGAATTATCCCGGATTTTCCAAGGGTATCTTGGGTCCGTCGCTGATGGGGGAGATGCGCGAACAGGCCAAGCGTTTCGGCGCCGAGCTGGTCAGCGAGAACGTCACTTCTGTGGATTTTTCTTCCCATCCGTTTAAGGTCATCGCCGGCAACCGCGTCGAAGAAGCCAAGACCGTCATCATTTCTACCGGCGCCTCGCATCGCAAGCTCGGCATTCCCAGCGAAGATGCGCTTTGGGGCAAGGGAATCTCTGCTTGCGCCACCTGCGATGCGTTCTTCTTCAAGAACAAGGTTGTCGCGGTAGTCGGCGGCGGCGACTCGGCCATGGAAGAAGCCTCCTTCGTGGCTCGCTTTGCTTCCAAAGTATACGTGCTGGTGCGTACGGATAAGTTGCGCGCCTCAAAAATCATGGCTGAGCGCGCTCAGAAGAACGGCAAGATTGAATTCATCTACAATGTGGCGGTAGAGGAAGTTCTCGGTACTGGCGTCGGTCACGTCACTGGCCTTCGGCTGAAGGATTCGGTGTCAGGCATCACCCGCGACCTTTCCTGCGACGGCATGTTTTTGGCCATCGGCCTGGTGCCGAGCGTGGACCTCTTCAAGGGAATCGTCGACCTCGATGAGCGCGGTTACATCAAGACCAAGAACGTCACCGAGACCAACATCCCCGGAGTGTTCGCCGCCGGCGACGTCCAGGACGCAAAGTACCGCCAGGCCATCACCGCCGCGGGGAGCGGGTGCGCGGCAGCGCTGGACGCGCAGCGCTACATCGAAAAACTGGAAGAGCAGGCATGAAAAACGGCCCCTGACGGGGCCTTTTTTTGTGGGCATCAAGGTTTCGGGCACGCCGGAGTCTTGACATTTTCGCTCTTTTTGTATGTAATGACGCGTACGTTCTTTATCCTGGAGGTCAAATCGTGCCTACGCCACTCCAACAGTTGTTTACGTTTCTCGATTCCCACGTCTCGTCGCCGACGCTCAGGGCGAGCGCTCGGCAGGCGTTCGTTCAGCTCTATGACTGTGCGGCTTCCGGCAGCTACTCCCTGGCATCTGCGTCCGCCTTGCAGCAGTCGGAGGTCCAAGCTGCGCTCGGTCTCGCCGTCGCCGCACCGGTCTTCGTCGAATACGTGACGCCGAGGACGCTCCGTCCGGCGCACGTTGCCGGCCTTTCCTGGACGAAGTTCGGCAATCTGATGCGTGATCGCGCCGTCGCCCGCAAGCAACGCATTCCCTTGCTGGTGCGGGAGCAGATCGACGAGATCATCGGCAGCCTTGCGGACGGCCTCGAATCTGCCATCTGGGACGATGTCTGGGAAGATCTTCCGGACGCGTTCGT
>JAHFIW010000004.1 GCA_023246195.1 bacterium | reverse complement strand
CACATGCGGTCGGCTTGCGGCCATCGCTGGATCAAGGTGCTGATAGGCGCCGTCATTTTGCTGGCGGTGTTTTGTCTGGGTGCGCGCTTTGGCGCTTCGCATTATGGCAAGGTCCAATACGGTCGCGGCTTTCAGCGTGGCGAGTTTAGCGACGGTTTCGGCGGTGGCAGGATGATGCGGCGCAACGGCGTGAACTTTGGATATCGAATGATGCCGCAGGGAGGCGCCTGGCAGCAGCAGACCGGAAGCCCCGTCGCACCGACTGCGCCCGATGCGTCCAGTACGCCCGCACTCGCACCGTCCGCAGCAACAAAGTAATAACCGCAGGCAAAAGGCCTTCTCAAAAATCCCTAGTAATAGCTGGGGATTTTTGTTATCTTAGTTCTAACTGCCTGACGCCTTCTGGGATCCCGTTCAGGTGAACTCGCAAGCGCATGAAACTCAAAGACATTCTCAAGCGCATCGGCCCCGGCTTCATCACCGGTGCTGCCGATGACGATCCGTCAGGCATCGCCACCTATTCGCAGACCGGCGCGCAATTCGGTTTCGGTCAGCTGTGGTTGGCGCTTTTCTCGACGCCGTTCATGATTGTCGTCCAGGAAATGTGCGGACGTATCGGGACCGTCACCGGCGACGGTTTGGCCGGTTCCATCCGGAAGCATTATTCCCGCAAGTTGCTGTTCGTCGCGGTCTTTTTGCTCCTGGTCGCCAATACCATCAACATCGGAGCGGACTTGGGGGCGATGGCCTCGGCGGCCCAGCTCATTCTCGGCCTTCCGTTCGCCTTTTGGCTCCTCATCATAACGGTGGTCACCCTGTTGCTGGAAATTTTCGTCTCATATCCGAATTATGCGCGCTTTCTCAAATACTTGACGCTATCGCTCCTCGCCTACATGGTGACGGCCCTCATGATCAAGCAGGACTGGAAGCTTATCGCCGTGTCGACTTTCATTCCGTCGTTTTCGCTCAAGAAGGAATACCTATTGAACATCGTCGCGGTGCTCGGCACGACCATTTCTCCGTACCTGTTCTTTTGGCAGGCCGATGAGGAGGTCGAGGAGGCAATCGAGAAGCGCAAGATTACCGGCATCGGGGAGGGAAGACCTGCGGTGACCAAGGAGGATCTTAAGGCTGTCTGGCTGGATACGGGCGTGGGCATGTTTTTTTCGAACCTGATGATGTTTTTCATCGTCATCACGGCCGCTTCCACGTTAGGCGCTCACGGCATCGCCAACATCGAGACGGCCACTCAGGCGGCTGAAGCGCTGCGGCCGTTCGCGGGTGACTTCACCTTTGTCATCTTTACCTTGGGAATTCTTGGAACGGGCATGCTGGCCGTACCCATACTCGCAGGTTCCGCCTCGTATGCGGTGGCAGAGGCCGCCGGATGGAAGGGCGGGCTCTATCGCAAGCTGAAGGACGCTCGCGGATTTTACGGCGTCATCACCGTTGCCACCTTCGTGGGGCTGCTCGTAAATTTCCTGCACATCCCTCCGTTTAAGATGCTCTACTACACGGCCGTCTTCAACGGCCTGGCCGCGCCGCCATTGCTCGTTCTGATCCTGCGCATCGCCAACAACAAGAAGATCATGGGCGAGCATACCAACGGAAAGTTCTCAAACTTCTTCGGTTGGGTTATCGTGGGGGTCATGACTGTTGCGGGTATTGCCATGTTCGTGGCGTAATGCCGAGGCGCTGCGCCTCATTGAAATCCATGCAAGTACTTGTCGCCAATCCGCAGTTGCAGACCGCGTTGTTCTCCGTCATCTTTTTGGCTGCGTTGCTTTTGTCGATACGAAAGGCGGAACGCGGCGAGGTTTTTCCCGCGTCGTTGACGCGCGACTTGAAGGGGTTCGCGATTTTGACCGTCGTGTTCGCCCACATCGGCTACGGGCTTTCCTCGAATAATGCTTTTCTTTGGCCGTTTTCCACCGTCGCCGGCGTCGGAGTGAACATGTTTCTTTTCGTTTCGGGATTGGGCCTGGTGATTTCGCAGGACAGGTTGAACCTGAAGCCTCTCGAGTTTTATCGGCGGCGTTTCGGATCGCTGCTGGCGCCGCTCTGGATCATGCTGGCCGTTTTGTATGCGGCTGATTATTTCCTGCTGCACAAGTCCTATCCGGCGATGACGGTCGTCAAGAGCTTCTTCGGCGTCTACACGAGCGCCGACCTGTACCGCGATCCCAATTCGCCCTTGTGGTACCTGACGTTCCTCTTTTCCTATTATCTCGTTTTCCCGTTCATCTATCGCAAGCGACGCGCGTTCGCTTCCGCCGTCGCGATGCTGCTTTTCGGCATCCTGTTCACCGCCGCGGCGAAACTTATCGCGGTCGAGACGGTCTGGCTGTATGTCCTCCATTGCGTGGCGTTCCCGTTGGGAATGGCCGCGGCCATGGTGCTTGAGCGCATTCCGAAAAAGCCCATAACGGCGTTGCTGCCGGCGTCGATCCGCCTGCCGTTGGCGCTGCTGCTCGTGGGGGCGTTCGCGTACGGCGCGGTGCATTCCGGCGTGGGACATTGGCAGGAGCAGTTCGTCAGCGTCATGACGATGCTCGCGCTCATCGAGGGTCTTGCGCTCCTGAACGTCCGTTTCGGCCTGCTCGGCTTGTTCGGCGCGTATTCCTACGAGATATACTTGCTGCACTGGCCGCTGATGTATCGTTATGATTTTGCGTATAAGAAGCTGCCTCCGTATTTGGCCACCGCGCTGTATCTTGGGATATTCCTCGTATTGGGCTGGGCCTTGCAGCGTTTGGCCTTGATCTTCGAGAAGAAGAAGCATGCGGCGGTATGCTGATCACGAATCCAAAAATGCAACCGGCATCCACGCATGCTGAAACGGGCATGTTTGGCCGCCCTGCGGGCCTCGTTGCCGTCGTCATCTATAAGGCGCTTGCGGGCGTCTTCGAGATAATGACAGGCACCATTTTTTTGTTCTCGCGCAGGCTTATCGCCAGCGAGCTTGTCGAAGACCCGTCCGACCGTTTCGTTTCCTGGCTGCTCTCTCACGCAAGCTTCAGTTACGCGTCGGTAAGGTACCTTGGTTTTCTCGCCATCGCCTTGGGAGTCATCGAGCTCCTATTGGCTGTCGGCATCTGGCACCGTTCCTCGCGCTTTCGGAGCGCGGCCCTGGTGTTTTTCGGCGCGCTCGCCGTCTATGGCTGCTTCGAGTTGGTAATCGGATTTTCCGCGTTTAAGCTCGTTTCCATCCTTGCTGACTTCGGCGTCGTGTATTACCTCTGGATGATCATGCCGAAGCACGCGCCGTCAATGCGGCATCGCAAGTCTTGAGTTCGTGCCGCGGAACGTGCTGCTGCGCGGTTTATTTGGTATGCTCCCCTCATAAGAAGGAGAAGGATTGAACTATTCGGTTATGCCAGCCCTACAGAAACGATTGGACGGCGTCATGAGGAGCTTTGACGGGTCAAAGGTCGTTTTGCCGTTGGATCTGAAAATGCGCGTCGCGCAACTGATCCTGCGCCTGACGGAACACAAAAAGCATTTTGGTTTGTTTGTCATTATGGGTTGGCAGAAAAAATGGCAGGAATATCTCGATATTTCCGACAGTCAGCAGGACATTTTTGACAAGCGGCACATTGACATCATGCATCTCAAGCCGGGGGAGCATGGCAGTCGAAACGTCGCGCAAACCATAAATTTTGACGGCGCGATTCTTATCGACAAGAAGGGGGTCATTCTCCATTCCGGAGCGATGATCGAGGGCTTGCGACCGCGGCTTGTCGCCAAGAAACTCAATCCCGGACGTTTTAAGGACCTTTCGGAA
Organism: bacterium; assembly: GCA_023246195.1. Taxonomy (GTDB): domain Bacteria; phylum Patescibacteriota; class Patescibacteriia; order SG8-24; family SG8-24; genus JAHFIW01. The sequence goes on along the minus strand of JAHFIW010000004.1, from coordinate 58,190 downwards.
CAGTTCGGTTTTACGACTAAGGTGCACACGCGGCACCTCTCGGCCATTACGGCCTCGTACGTGTTTAAGGGCACGACGGTGTTCACCGTATCGGAAGAGGACGATTCGTTTCACATTTACGAAGGCGGGCGCATTTTGATCCAGGGCTGACCCCTCCCGCGAGTCGTTGCTCGCGTTCGTGTCTGAGACCTCGGCGCGAAGTGACGTTTATTCGGCATATCCCATGTCGCGCATGCGACGTTTTTCATTCATCTTTCTTCTTGCAGCCGTCAGCGCGCTGGCGATCGGCGGATTTTCGTATTATCGGAGACATGCGGGGGTTCGCACGGGCGGACCGGCGGTCGCCGTCGCGTCATTGCCGGCGACTCCGAAGCAGCCTGCGCCGACGGCAACTGCATATGAGCCGACTGCCGGCGGGGAAAAGGATCCCCTGATCGTCATCCTCGCGCCGCATTTCGACGACGGGGCTCTTTCCTTGGGCGGCCTGCTGGCGCGAGACGGAACGCGATCGACGGTGATCACGTTCTTTGCGGGTGAGCCGACTGCGCCGGTGCGGACCACGTGGGACTCGCGGAGCGGCTTCGGGGACAGTCACGAGGCGATGGTCGCGCGGGCGCGGGAAAATGCCGTGGCAATGGCGTCGCTTCATGCGGCCGTCGAGAATCTTGGCTATCTCGACTATCAGTACAGGCCGAAGGCGCCGACTGATGACATCGAGAAGCGCTTGGCGGCCGACATTGAGGCGGTCGTGGCGTCGGCTATCAAGAAAGGAAGGCCGGTGAACATATTCGCGCCCGCGTTGTTTGAACCGAACGTCGAGCATCCGGACCACAAGCTTCTGCACGAGGCCTTCGTGAAAGTCGCAGCTGCCCATTTGGGCAATGCGACCGTCGCTTTTTACCTTTACGAGGATTTCCCGTACATGGCGCATGAGACGGCGACGTTCCGCAAGTCGTTCCTGTCATTTTTGGAAAAGGCGGACGGCATGAACTATCTGCCCGAGTACGTGACCCTCACCGCAGAACAGATGGACGCGAAAGTCGCCGCAGTGCTCGATTACAAGTCGCAGCGGCGAGAGCTGTCATCGGGCGACATCGGAAGTCTCGTCAGGAGCTTTGACACGACGCGATGTCCCGGGCTCAAGTCTCCGTTCGTGGCGTGCGAGATGACCTATCGGCTGCCGGATACGGCGGCGGTACGGTGAATCGGACCTGACTGTCCGTTCCCGGTCGTCTTTAATCGTGAAACGTGCGCCGATGCGGCATTAGACATCCGCCGTCGCGCATACTATCCTATATCGCGTTAAGGGGTCCGTGAACGAGGTCACCACATGCCTGAGAGTCCTGCTTCCGGCGACAAAAAGGATTTCGTGATTCTGGTCGCGGTGGTTTTGGGCATCGTCGTTTTCATGTTCGTCCAATTTCGGGGAACGCGGCAGCATGCGGCGGTCAAAGGCGACACCAAGCCTGCCGTGACCGCTCTTTCCGACTGGATGGGAAAATTGAAGCCAGTAAAGCCGGATACGGCCATCGACAAGGTCGCTTATGACCGGAAGATGCTGTTATTGGCGCATATCGACTCATCGCAGTCTCCAAGGGCTACGGCTGTCGCCCCGATGGCTCCTGCAAAAACGCCAGCAGACCTGTTGCCGGTACCGGTCACGAAGAAAACGCCGGTGAAGCGGAAGCCTCAGGACCTTTGGCCGGTGAAGAATGCGCCGTACCCGAATCCCGGGGCGATTCTTCCCTTTAAGCGCATTATCGCTTATTACGGGAATTTCTTTGCCAAGGGCATGGGCGTGCTCGGTGAGTATCCTACGGACGTGATGCTGCGGAAACTCCAGGGCGAGATGAAGAGCTGGGCGGATGCCGACCCGACGACGCCGGTATTGCCGGCCATCGACTACATCGCGGTGTCTGCGCAAGGCAGTCCGGGTGCGGATGGAAAATATCGCGCACGGATGCCTGGTTCGGAAATCGACAAGGCCGTCGCTTTGGCAGATCAGCTGCACGGCATCGTCATCCTCGAAGTGCAGGTGGGGCTCGGCGACATCATGACCGAAGTCCGCCTGCTCGAGCCGTTTCTCTCCAAGCCGCAGGTGCATTTGGCCATTGATCCGGAGTTTTCCATGAAGACGGGGGCCAAACCGGGAACCAAAGTGGGTACTGTCGATGCCAAAGAGATGAACGTCGTGGCGGAATACCTGGCTAAGCTGGTGAAGGAGCGCGGCCTGCCGCCAAAGGTGCTGATCATCCACCGCTATACGCAAGGAATGGTCACGAATGCCACGTCAATCAAGCCCCTGCCCGACGTGCAGATCCTGATGGACATGGATGGTTGGGGTTTCAAGGCCAAGAAGATCAGTACCTACAAGTCGTTCGTCTACAGCGAGCCGGTGCAGTTCACGGGCTTCAAGCTGTTCTACAAGAACGACATCAAGACGCCGGGTACGGTGATGATGACGCCAAAGGAAGTGCTGGAATTGACACCGCAGCCGTCGTTCATCCAGTTTCAATAAGACCTACTCTTCAATTTTCCCCTATGATGACCAAAGTCTGCGAAAAGTGCGATCATGAGATGCGGCTTGTGCCGGCAGGTACGAGCAAGAAGACGGGCAAGCCGTATTCGGCATTCTGGTCTTGCGACCAGCGCAATGGGGGCTGTGCGGCGACCGCACGCGCCGAGGGCGAGGCCGCCGGTGCTGCGCCGCAGATGGGCGGCGGCATGGGTTATGACATGGGCTACGGAGCGCCTGCCGCCTCCGGTCCGACCGCCAACGACAGGCTTGCCGCAATGGAAGCGAAGATCGATGAGATGCTCGATTTGATCAGGGCCATGAAGTAAACGGGTGCGAACAAGGAGATTTCCGAAAGCCCGCATGAGAGTGCGGGCTTTGTCGTCATTTTGGAGAATTCGTTACTTGGCAATCGCGTCTCCTTTGGGGAAGGCGCTCATGTCCGCGGCCGGAACCGTCAGAACCTTCTTGACGTTGTAGCCGCGCTTTGCGAATGCGAGCGTTGATAGGGGTCTCAGCTTTCCGTTCGATACCAGATATATGGCGCTTGCATTGTCGGCACGAAGCAGCGTCCCTTCTCGCGGGGCGACGGGGTCGCCGAGGGTCCAGTCATTGACCTGATCGGCGGTGAACGCGTAGTCGGGCGTCATGCCGCGCTGTTTGGCGACGAACGGATAGATGCGGCGCTTTGTGTCATGCATGAATACGTAGACTTCGCCGCCCTGCGCCTGAAAATAGGTGTTCTCCGGCGGTTCGGCGTAGGGACCCTTGGCCAGCGCCGCAATCTCCCCGTCATCGACGGTCAGTGTCTTTTTTGGGTTGAAGCCGAGCAGCTTGAAGAGCTGACTGGTGAGTGCGCGGAGTTGGCCCTTGATGACTACGTACGTGGTTGAATCGGTTTTTCCGCGCAATACGGTACCGTCCTTGGGAGAAATGGCGATGCCGTCCGGCCAAGTGCTGGCAATGCTGGCTTCGAAGGCGTAGTCAGCCTTGATGCCGCGCTGTTTGGCGACGAACGGGAAGATGGGGTGTTTGGCACCGGACGTGAAGATGAAAAGTTCGGTGTCGAGCAAGAAGAACGTGTCATCCTTAGGCGTCGCCGGCGGCCCGACGGGAATTGAGGCGATCTCTTCATCGGTGGTCAGCGCGACTACGTTTTTTTTGCTGTAGCCGCGATTCTTGAACAGCTCCGGCGTGAGCGGCAGTCGGCGTTCGTCGCTCATCAGGTAGATGCCGTCGCCGTTGAGGCTCTTGATGAGCGTGCCGTTCATCGGAGCGACGTAGCCCTGCTTCGGATACAGCGCTACTTCTTCGGCGGGAAGTATCTGGAGCAACTTGCTTGCCTTGAACTGCTTGAAGGTGAATGCGCTGTACTTTTTGAGCATGCCGCCGTCGACCAGGTAGACGTCGGCACTGCTCGGCGTCTTAAGGACCGTACCGTCCGGCGGGGTGAGCTGCGTACCCGTTTCAAACAGGTCGGCGTCGGCGGGGGAGATAGGCAGGATCATCGCCGGGTCCAGTTTGCGCTTGGTGAGCACGAAGCTGCTGGCCGGATGCTTGACGCTGTCTATGAAAACGTAGAACTGGCCGTTCAGCGAGATGACCGTGTCGTCTACCGGGCCGTAGGTAGGGCCGATGGGATAGCCGCTTATTTCCGTCGGAGAAGCGGTGATGGCCGTGCCGAGGCCGAGCTGGCGCGCGACCGAGACGAACGTGGGGACGCGGCGTAATGCCCCGTCGCTGATGATGTAGACGGTGTCGTCGGCCGTAGAGCGGATGAGCGTGCCGTTGGGATACTTGAACCACGAGGTGAAAAATTTCCAAAAGTTGTAGTTGCCGTTGAATACGTGCGGGGTATAGCGATAGAGCGCTGCCGTCGCCGCGTTGCCGATGGTGACGGTCTGGAGCGCGGGAATGCCGAAGTAATCGCCAAGCGTATTTGCGACGGTGATGTTTTGCCCCACGTGCGCGGGTAAGCCGGCGATGGTCGGTCCGCGTCCGCCAGGCGTGACGAAGGACTTCATGAGCGACTTGGTTGCCCCCAAGTATCGGTTGCCTTGCGTGTCGACGTTGCCGAACAGCTGGTAGTAGAAACCGGGAAACAGGTTGCCGCAGCCCGAGGAGTCAGGACAGTCGAAACCCATGGCGTGATTAAGCGCTCGTTGCAGGCGACTGGGGTCGACGTCACCGATGAGTCCCTGTTCCTTTTGCAGCGTGACCAAGATCACCTGGGGATTCATGCCGCTCGATTGCCCGGCATCCCATATGATTTCCGCAGCCGTACGCAGCCTGCCGAGGTTCGGTTCCGGGTCGTCGAGAGTCTGTTTGAGGGAGACGCTGTCGGGTTCGCCGAGCTTTACCAGGAAATCCGGCGACGTGTTGGCAAGGACGCTGCCCTTGGATTCGAGAAAGCGCTGGATGCCTTCGGGTCCCGTGAAAGTCCTGAGATCCGTAAAGGCGGCATCGAGCACGATGACGTTAGGGTTGAAGTTTGGAAGCACCTCGAGCGCGTGCGCGGAAAGCGGCAGTAAGAGGGCGTTGGCAAGGAGTAGCAGTGAGAGCGATTTTTTCATACCATAAGTATAGCGCATTTTAATTGTCATCAAAACCCCGAACTTCTGGTCCGGGGATCGTGACTCCGCTCTTCCGTGCGGGTTACGGATGCTATACTGTAAGCACGTGGAATGATGCAGAAAAAAATCAATTTATGAGAACAGGGTAATGCATGACATTTTCATTATGGGCCAGCATATCAAGGAGTATCTCATGTATTTTGTCGTCGGCGGAGCGGTCACCACGGTGATCGTCGTCTTGGAGAAGAGCAATAACCGGCTGCTTTCCGGTTTTGCCACGCTCATGCCCGTGTTCACGCTGGTCGCTTACCTTTTTATCGGGGAAGAGAGCGGTGGCGCGGCCGTGGCCCAACATGCCTGGCTGGTGCTTTTCGGTACCGTCGTTTCGTGGATTCCTTATATGATAACCGTGGCCGTTCTTGCTCCTCGTATCGGTACGGGCAAGGCGATTCCCGCAGGCATGCTGGTGTTCTTCGTCTTGGCGCTCGGTTATCTGCAAGTGGTCCGCAGTTTCGGCTGGTTTCGCTAGAAACCTCGAAGTATTGCTAAACCATGCAAAAAAAGCTATGCTGTGAGCAGCAAAAATGCTTCCCTGTATGGCCGAGTTCATCAAAAGCGTCTTCAATCTGGCAGACATGCCCGACAGCGAACGCCCACATGTGGCGCTTGTTGGACGTTCCAACGTCGGTAAGTCGTCGTTAGTAAATGCTCTCGGGGCTCAGCCTGGCCTTGCACGCGTCAGTTCGGAGCCTGGCCGCACGAGGACGCTCAACTTCTACGAACTTGACCGGACCTACTTTTTGGTCGATTTGCCCGGGTATGGCTTTGCCCGCGGACGTCAGGGCAAGCGTGAGCTGTTTACCAAGCTGATTACCGACTATTTGCAGGAGACCAAGTTCCTGAAACTGGTGTTCGTGGTGATCGACTCCCGTATCGGTCCCACCGCGTTAGACAAGAACATGCTGTCTTTCCTGACTGCGGCAAAGATCCCGTTCGCCATCATTGCCAGCAAGATCGACAAGCTCTCCAGCAGCGAGACTGCCGCGATAAAGCGCATCTTGGTGAAGGATTATCCCGACACGCAGATTTTTTTTCACAGCACCAAGGAAAGCAAGGGTCGCGGCGAAATCCGTCGTGCCATTGCCTTGGCCATTCGTACATGATCGTCTACACATCGCCTGTCATCGACTCAGTCGAATAATTACTTACGTATGCAGATGCAAAATAAGGGCTTAGTTTTTCTCCGTTACGCCATGGCGCTCCTGTTCATCTGGTTCGGCTATGCGCAGCTCGCGAATTCCGTCGCGTGGACGCTTTTCCTGCCGGCGTGGACCGCCAGCTTGCCGATTTCGGCGGTGCTGTTCGTGCAGATGAACGGCGTGATGGAAATCGTGTTCGGCATGTGCATGTTCGTCGGATTTTTTACGCGCCTCGTGTCGTTGCTGCTCGGTCTGCATCTCATGATCATCGCCGTCAGCGTAGGCAAGGACATTGATGTCGCTCTCGGCGTGCGCGATGCGGGCCTGGCCGCCGCCGCTTGGGCCATTGCCATGAATTCCGCAGACGAGCTTACCGTTGACGCGAAGATAAAATCGAAGAAGCTGAAACGGTCCGCAGCTGCCGCCGAGACCGCGAAGGTCTAGCCCTAGACAAAACCCCAGGAATCTGCTAGCCTATGCAGCACTATGTCTCCATATCCTCGCAGCAAACCGGACGGCGGATTCGGCAAAAGCCCCGCAAAGAAATACGTCAGCCGCTCTGGTGCGTCTTCTGCTTCCTTTAAGAGCGGATATGGCGAGAAGAAGGGCACGTACGCGCCCCGCAAGAGCTCGTTCGGCGACAAGCCGATGGCTCACGATGCCATCTGCGACGTCTGCCACAAGCCTTGCCGCGTGCCGTTCAAGCCGAACGGCAGCAAGCCGGTACTTTGCACCAACTGCTTCAAGAAGGATCGCGGAGCGGAGTCCACGTACTCCGGTAACCGCAATTTCGAGAGGCGCGACGAGCGCGTCCCGGGAGCATTCGGCGCCAGGAAGCCCGCAGGCTACGGCTCGCCGATGCGCGCGCCGTCTGCCGATACCGGCAAGATCGAGGCCCGTCTTGCGGCCATCGAAGGCAAGATCGACCGCCTTCTCAAGACGCTCGCTGCCGGCAACGTCGAACTCGAGTAAAAGCGAAGGCGCCATCCTCACGGGTGGCGCTTTTTGTTGCGCGAATGAGGGTGGCAATTCCGTACGTTTGACCCGAAGTGCCGTCCATCCACTTGTGCATTCCCGTCACCGTGTGATACTGGTGGCGACCTAACGCGTTCAGCGTCTTTCATGCTTCCCCTCGAATACCTCAAACGCTACTTCGGCTACGACGCCTTCCGTCCGCCGCAGGATGAAATCGTCAATCATGTCATGGCCGGCAAGGACGCGCTGGTGCTGATGCCCACGGGCGGCGGAAAGTCGCTTTGCTATCAGCTTCCGGCAGTGATGCTCGACGGCCTCACCTTGGTGATCTCGCCCCTGATTTCGCTGATGAAGGACCAGATGGACAGCCTCAATGCCGCCGGTATCGCCGCAGCCTGCCTGAACAGCTCGTTGCCGCCGGGGGAGATTTCGCACATTCATCGTCAGGTGCTGGGAGGACGCATCAAGATTTTGTATATCGCGCCAGAACGGCTCGGATATTCAGGCGGCGCCGGCTTCATCCGTTCGCTGCCAGTGTCGCTTATCGCCGTGGACGAGGCGCACTGCATTTCCGAGTGGGGACACGATTTCCGTCCCGACTATCGTAATCTCGCCAACCTCCGTGCGGCCTTTCCGACCGTGCCGGTGATCGCGCTCACCGCGACGGCCACGCCCAAGGTGCGTGATGATATCATGAAGCAGCTCCGACTGTACGGCGGCCGCGTCTTCACCTCGAGCTTTGATCGTCCCAATCTCACCTACGGCGTCCTCAAAAAACAGAAGGCTTTCGCGCAGCTTCTCGGCTTGCTCAAGGAACGCAAGGAAGAGAGCGTCATCATTTACCGTTTCTCCAAAAAATCCACCGAGGAACTCGCCGAGCAGTTGCGCCGCGAGGGTTTCGTTGCCGAGGCGTATCACGCCGGCCTGGATGCCCCTTTGCGCGCCAAAGTGCAGGAGGCCTTCATCCGCGACGACGTCCGCATCGTCGTGGCGACCATCGCGTTTGGCATGGGCATCAACAAGCCGAACGTGCGTCTGGTGGTGCATTACGACATGCCCAAATCAGTCGAGGGCTATTATCAGGAAACCGGCCGTGCCGGACGCGACGGCCTGCCGAGCGAGTGCGTGCTGTTCTTTTCCGCGGGCGATCGCTGGAAGCACATGTTCTTCGTGAACCAGATCCAAAACGTCGCCGAGAAGATCAAGGCCACGCGCAAGATCGACGAGGTCGTGCGCTACGCCGATGACGGCGTCTGCCGCCGCCGCTACTTGCTGCGATACTTCGGCGAAACCGACCTGCCGGAAAATTGCGGCTCGTGCGACACCTGTCTGCCGCCGCGCGAGATGGAATGCGTTGCGCCGAGCGGCGCATCCCGAGTCCGTGGCAAGGACGGCGTCAAGGACGCGGTCAAAGACATCGTGCTTTTCGAGAAGCTGCGCAAACTCCGCAAAACGCTTGCCGATGAGCGCAAGGTCCCGGCCTACGTCATCTTCGGCGACAAGAGCCTTATGGAGATGGCCGACACCAGGCCGACGACGCTGGTCGCGTTTTCCAAGCTCTACGGCGTCGGTGCCAAGAAGCTGGAAACCTTCGGTGAGATTTTCTTGAACACGATACGGGAACATGCGAGCGAAGGATCAGGGAAATGACTCATCGGGTGCCGGTTTTGGAAGTTTGAATGCCATTGTTGTCGTTGACAATGAAGGCGTTTTCGGCTACATTGTTGGCACGAGTTTTTTGCAGAACTGCACGCACAGACGAAAGGAAAGTCATGAGCGAACAGGCCGATACGAAAACCAAGCACAAGACGGTGCATCTCGGGATATTGAACGCCACGTTCAGGAAAGTGGAGAGGCTCACGAACATGCTCGGGGCCAGAAACAGGACAAATGCCATCGTGCAGGCGGTTGACATCGCCCTGATTGTCGTGAAGGCGATCAGGTCCGGAAAAACGGTCGTGATCGTCAGTCGGAACGGCGAACATCGGGAGCAAATCATCGTTCACGGACTCTAGGCAAAAACGGCAATCCCTTCGACGTCACGTAGGAGGGATTTTTTTGTGCAAAATGTGATCAGGTCTTGGGGTGTGGGGTTCTGACAGGTTCGGCGCAGATGCGTATCGGAAACGCGGATTTTCAACGAAAAACGCAGGGAAAGTCCCCGCGTTTTTCGTTGATCTGACGGAGCGGCTACAGGCTGGAGCTCTTGGTGCGGTCCCAGCCGACGCTGATGAGGGCGGCGTCCGGTCCCGGCGGGGCGTAGTCGATCTTGAGTTTGGCGAAGTTTAAAGTGACGGCGTCCTGCGGGTAGTCATTCTGCGTTCCGGAGTGCTGGATCGAAGTGCAGAGGACGTCCTCGAGGGTCAGGACATAGTTGTCCTTGGGCGTATTGCCGTTGAAGTGGCTGCGGGTTTGCGCGTAAAGCGTAACCTTGGAGAGATGCTTGCCGGTTGCGCAGGCCTCGAACAGCTTGGGAGATGCCTTGTCGATGCGATGGGTGAAGCTCAGGTCGCTGACCGAGACCTTGCCGACGCCCATGCCGCCTGCCCCGACAGTGATCGGGTTGGAAGCGCCCCATGACCATGATTCGACGTCGATGGTGCCAGGGTGCGTGACGGAGGTGGATTCGCCGTCGATGCCGTCGATCTTAAGGAAGTAGTCGGACGAGGCGGCCGAAGCGACCGTGGTGGAAGTGGCCGTGGGGACGACGGATGTTGCGAAGGCGGCGATGGCGATGCCGACCGCTGCAACAGCCACGCGGAGACGCGGAAATGCAATCTGCATATGCATGGATATGATGAATAGAGGAGGCAGCATAGGCAATTGAGCGCGTAATTGCAAGGCTGACAATCGTTGAACCATCCACAGCCCGCATTTTTGTCATGTAAGCTCCGATTTGCCCGCTTTTCGGCCACATGGTAAGTCACGGCTCCCTCGTGCTATTCTTTCCTGACGTATGACTCAAGAACAGGCGCTCTCACTGCTCAAGACCGGCGCGAACGCCTTCCTCACGGGTGGGCCCGGTTCGGGTAAGACGCACACCGTTAACGCCTACGTTGCATGGCTTCGGGAGCGGGGGATTGAGCCGGCGGTGACGGCGTCTACCGGCATCGCGGCCACGCACATCGGCGGCATGACGATTCATTCCTGGAGCGGCATCGGCATCCGTTCGTCGCTTTCGGCTTGGGACATCGATCAGATTACGAGCAACGAGCCGCTGGTGCGGCGCATTCTCAAGACGCAGGTGCTGATCATCGATGAGATTTCGATGCTTGATGCCCGCACTTTTTCCATGGTCGACACGGTCTGTCGCGCTATCCGGCAGAATCCTGCGGCTTTCGGGGACATCCAGCTCATTTGCGTCGGTGACTTCTTTCAGCTGCCGCCGGTGTCGCGCGTCGATCGCGGTGAACCTCGCGCAACCTTCGCTTTCGCCTCTCCCGCATGGGCGGCGTATCGACCGCTGGTCTGCTACTTGGAAGGGCAATATCGCCAAGACGACGGCGAGTTCTTGTCGGTGCTCACGGCCATTCGCGAGAACCAGGTGACGACCGAGCATTTGGACCTGTTGCGCTCGCGCATGGCAGCCGAGGGCGAGGACGTCGACGACGTGGTCAAGCTGTTTCCGCACAATGCCGACGTCGACCGGCTGAATGCCGATGCGTTGACCCGACTTCCCGGCAGCCCGAAAACGTATTTGATGCGATCGAGCGGCAAGGACGGCGTGGTGGCATCGCTGAAGCGAGGCTGTCTCTCGCCTGAAGTTTTGCATCTGAAGTTGGGCGCGGCCGTGATGTTCACTCGTAACAATCCGCAGATGGGCTACGTCAACGGCACGCTTGGCGTCGTTGAGGGGTTCGAGATCGGCAGCGGCAATCCGATCGTGCGCACTCGCGGCGGCGAACGCGTGGTTGCCGAGCCGAAGGAATGGTCGGTAGAAGAGAACGGGAAGAAACGCGGCTCGGTGGAGCAGGTGCCGCTTCGGCTCGCCTGGGCCATGACGGTGCACAAGAGTCAGGGCATGAGCTTAGACGCCGCAATCATGGATCTGTCGAACGCCTTTGAATACGGGCAGGGCTATGTGGCCTTGTCGCGCGTGCGGCGATTGTCCGGTTTGTACTTGATCGACTTCGGAAAGAAGGCGCTCTCCGTGCATCCCGACATCCTGCTTAAGGATCAGGATTTCAAGGAAGAGTCGAATCAGGCTTCCGTCTGGATAGAGGGCATGGACGGAGAAGAAAAATTCGCGTTGGAGGCGGCCTTCGTCACGCGCTGCGGCGGCAAGATGAAGAAGGAGCCGAAGGCAGGGAAGACCGCAGGGACCAAGATAAGAAAATCCGACAGGAAATCCGCGGCGGGCCCTGCAGAGAACGTCTGCCCCGAAGAAGCGCCGTTACGGTCATTCTCTTCGGAAGACGTCAACCAGAAACACGTCAACGCCTACGAAAAATGGACGGACGAGGAACAGGACAGGCTCATCGTCCTGCATGGCGGCGGCGCAAAAGTCCGCGACATGGCGGCGGCGCTCGGTCGCAAAACGGGAGGCATTCGCTCTCGGCTCAAGAAGCTTGGATTGGTACGGCAATGATCATTTTCCATCTCCTCCTGATAGCCGCCCTTTCGTTAGTGGTGAGCCGTGCCGCGAGCTACATCGCCCGCTCGGTCAGCGGCATCGCCCGCGGCGTGAGCCTCAGCGGCTTCCTCGTTTCTTTCGGAGTGCTCGGTTTCGCCACTTCGATGCCGGAAATTTCAGTGGCCGTCTTTTCCGCGGCTCGCGGCATGCCGGAACTCTCTCTGGGCGACTTGATCGGTGCCAATATCGTCATCCTGTCGCTGTTGGTCGGCCTTTCCGCGGTCATCTCGGGGAAGGTGAGGCACAATTCGCTTTACCGAAACGGCACCCTGGTGCTTTTTTTGCTCGACGTGCTTTTGCCTGCGGCGGTGCTCGTTGACGGGAGGCTGACACGCGCGGACGGGATGGTGCTCATTGCGGCGCATGTCGGCTTTATGGCGCACATGTACCGCGTGCAGAAGAAGGACGGCCGGGCCTTTGCGACGCACGCGAATTCAGGCAAGTCTTTGCGGAGGAACGCCATCATCGGAATCGTTGCCATGTCGGTGTTGCTGGTGGCTTCGTATTTCCTGGTATCGTCGGCCGTGCTCGTCGCCAAAGAGCTCGGCATTTCCGCGCTCATCATCGGCTTGATGCTGTTTTCGGTCGGCACCAATGTCCCGGAGACGACCTTCGTGCTGACTGAATCGCGCAGGCATAACGATGTCGTTCTCGGCGACCTTTTTGGCAGTACGCTCATGAATACGCCGACGCTCGGATTGCTCGCCCTTATCAGCCCGTTCACCGTTCCGCAGTATGCCGCAGTGATGGCTTCTTGCGCCTTCCTGACCGCGCTGGTGGCGCTGTTCGGCATGTTCATGTGGACCAGGCGCTCGCTCGATCGCGTCGAGGGTTGGTTCTTGATTGCCTTTTACGTCGCGTTCATCGGCTATTATGCGCAGTTCCTGAGTTAAAGTGTCAGGCTGTTGACAAAAGAATGGAAAAAGGCATAGGGTAAGTGGCGATAACCGCCCTTACTTCATCAGCTATGCCGAAAGCGAAGAAAAACGGTGTGAAGAACGTTGCCGCCCTCTGGTCGCGATTGAGCGAAGGGGACTTTGCCGCACTTGACGAGCGCGTGTTGACCGAAGACGAGCAGCAGGAACTGGCCGAGAAAATCAAGAAGACCGCCTCTTTTGGCGACGTCTTCCACCTCATTGACGCGTTGCCGTCGCACGGGAAATCGTATGACTGGAACATCGGCGGGTTGCTGCAGCATTTTGACGTCGATTTTGTCGTGAGTTCCGCGCAGCATGCCGGTAACGCCGTGACCTTGTACGAATCGGCCGGCTTGGCTTGGGCGTTCGGCCAATACCGGAATCGCCATCATTTTATCGTCGAGTATCTCAATTCCGTCGTGCGCGAGGCCAGAAATCCGGATGCCTGGTGGCAAGCGGCCTTTTCACTTGAAAATCTCGGCGTGGAAAGCGCCGTGCATTTGCTGAAGCGTTCTCTCGTGCGCGGAACATTCGCGGACATCGGACATTATCTGCGCAACTTGCATGACAAGAGGTCTGTCATATCGATTCTCTGCCTGTGCGACGATTCGTCGTTGTCGCGGATTTATCCGGTGGTCAAGTCCGCGATCCTCAAGGGATCTACGATCGAAGAAATCGGAAACGCATGCTGGTTGGCAGGTAGGCTTCGCATAATGGATGCCGCCATTTTTCGCGCGCTCGTTCGGCTGACGGATTCGGATGACTATAATGTCGGACACAACGCGTTTTATGCGATTCAATGCAGCCCTTCTCATGAAGCGCGACTTTTTCTTGAAACGTGCCTGAAGAGCCCCGTTTCCCGTCAAAGGCGCCTTGCGGCGCGTGGGTTGCGAGCCATGGCCAATCGCGCGTCGGTTGGCGTGCTGGAGACGGCGCTTATCGCGGAGGAGGACCCGTCCGTCGTGTACGAGATGTCATCTTCCGTATCGAGGCTCAAGAACCCCGAACAGTTTGAGCGCCTGCTGCTGAAGCGAAATTCCTATCGGATCGAAAACGGCACGATCTCCGCGGGTAAGACGGATCCGCAGACGTATGACGCGTACGCCGAGGCGCAGGATCCTCAGGCAATTTGTTTCGACTTGATCGCGCGTCATATCGGGAAAAAAGTCGTCGCGAACCCCGTCGACATCAATGCCCGTACGGGTCGGATGGTTCGTCTCATGCTTGATCGGTTGGCATATAAGGGAAATCTTGTCGGCATCGAACCGGATGCCGTCATGTGCGATTTTGCCTCAAAAAGTCTCCGGCGTGACCTGACCTCCGGTCGCGCCGTCAAGATCGCGTGTGCGACCCCGGCCATCTTCGCCAAAACGCGAAAGGGAGAATCGGACCTGGTCATCGACGCTTTCGGATTCGTGGGAGCTGACAAGCGTCATACGCTGCGGAATCTCAAGGCCGCATACGACATGCTTTCCGAGGGCGGAAGATTTTACACGATAGGATGGGATGAGATGTACAATGACGCATTGAACGCGTTGTGGTTCAAGTACGTGCCTGACGGCATTCCCGCGAGCGACTTTGAAGAGTGGCAGGAGCGACGAATGACTGCGTCGGCGACGAGGACGTCGTGCGGCTTGACGTGGTACAAACGAGGCCTGTTTCTCCCGCTGCAATTCAGGTCGTTGGAGGATTCGTCGCGCGTCATGGGCGAGCTTTTCGGTCGGGACGCGGCGCAGTATGTCATCCGTAACCGCCGCACCGAATGGAGCATGTCCCTTGGCATCACCTGTGATACCAAAAAAAGCCTCAAGAAGGCCATTGCCGCGCTGGAGGCGGTACGGTGATGAATGAAAGCGCGTGCACGTCGGATAATGACGCGTCCTGTGAGGACGCGTCATTTACGATAAGGTGGCATCGTGCTACCATGCGGTCGAAGTGAGTCAACTATGGAGTATTCGCATACGTCAGAAGAACCGGTGCAATATACGGGCGAGCTGTATTATGGCCATCCGCTCGGGTTGGTGGCCATCGTGCTGTACAAGGCGGTGTGGGGCAGTCTGGAACTCGTCACGGGAATACTGCTCATAGGCACTCGTCACCTCGTCGCCAGGGAGTTGTTGGAAGATCCAACCAACGCGCTTTTTCGGTTCTTGCTTTCGCGGGTATACGTAAGCGACAGTCGCATTATTCGGACCGGTATCGTCTTTGTGGCGCTGGGCGTCGTCAATCTGCTTATCGCTACCGGCACCTGGTACCGTTCATGGAAGCTCCGGAACGCGATGTTGGCCTTTTTTTCGGTCGTGGAGGTCTTCGGCATCGAGCATCTCGTCGTGCGTCCGTCGTTGCTTTTGCTGGGCGGCATCTTTGCGGACGGGTTCATCGTCTATTATCTCTGGCTCGTGCTTCCAAAACATCTGCCGGCGAGGATGATCAAACGATAGGACAAAATTAAAACGAAAAATGCCCCGCTTGCAGCGGGGTATTTTGTCGTTGGCGATCAGCGAAGCAGCGTCAGCGCGTCTATCCAGCCGTCGAGTTCCGACTTCGTCTGCACGTAGCCCTTGATGGAGATATCCCTGCCCTTATGGACGCCGAGGTGCAGATGCTTGCGCTCACCGTCGGTTTCCTCGGAGTAGCCGGTACCCAGAAGGCCGATTCGCTGTCCGTGCGTCAGCATGTCGCCGACGTTCGCCGTGATGCTTGCCAAGCGCAGGTGTCCGTAGATGACGGTGATGTCCTGCGTGCCGAGCTTGCATCGCTGTACCGCGACGCCGCCGTAACCGCTTGCCGTCTTTTTGCGCGCCAGCGTGCCGTCGCACGCCGCGCGGACCGGCACGTCGGCGTCCTTTTCCTCGGGAGTCGTCTCGAAGTCCGTGCCGCAATGATAGCCGGAAAATCGTTCGGGCTGCACCGGCGAGTTCTTCGGCGTGACGTAGAGGCCGAAAGCCTTTTTCGTGATTCTGGAGAGGGCATCGGTGAGCGGCAGGCTGAATGCCGGCGTTGCGGCGGGCGTGCCGGTGCCGGTGTTCGGCGCAGGCTGCTCCTTGGAGGATACGGGTTGCGCAGAATGCTGCGGCGACGGGGATTGCGGGGCGGGTTCGGTCGTCGTCGGCGCATTGACGCGCAGGGTATACGCAAACACGAACGCCGTCGCGACAATGACTGCGGCCGCAGTCAATAACCTGTGATGAAGATGTCTCATTCGGTCAGTATAGCAGATGCCGCGCTTTCGCCCGCCAGCCGTCCGGTTGTCCACGAGGCTTGCAGGTTGAATCCGCCGGTGAAGCCGTCGACGTCCAGAATTTCTCCCGCAAAGAACAGTCCTTTGCAGATGCGCGATTCCATCGTGCTCGGGTTTACCTCCTTGAGATCAATGCCGCCCGCAGTGACGAACTCGTCGCCCGAACCTCGTGCGATCACGTGCAGCGGAATGCCCTTGAGCCAGGCGATGCAGCGCAGAAGGTCCTTGTGCGCGATTTCGGCGGAATGCAGCAGGCCGGAAAGACGCGTCTCGTGGCCGAGGATTTCCGCCAGTGACTTCGGAATGAGCATGGCAAGGACGTTGATGATTCCTTTTTTGGGATGTTCGGCGATGAGCGCCTTCATGCGCGAGGCAAGCTCGTCGGCAGAAGCGTCGGGAAAAAGGTCGATGGTGATGTCGAGCGGGTGCACGGCGTCGTAGCGTTCGAAAGCCACGATGGACGACAACGCGAAGACCGCCGGGCCGCTGATGCCGCGATGCGTAAACAGGAACGGTCCCGTGAATGACGGATTGCCTTCGCGCTTCGCGGTGATCGTGGCGGCCGGGAACGACAGGCCGGAAATGTCAGCCACCCATTTTTCCCTGGTGCCAAAAGAGTTCAGGCTGGGCGCGAGCGCGGTGATAGCATGTCCGAGCGAAATCGCGAAGGCATAGCCGTCACCGGTGGAGCCGGTGGCACGGTAGGCTTGGCCGCCGGTGGTCAGCACGACCTTGTCGACGACCAGCGGCTTCTCGGTATCGCGGAAGAAGATCGAAAATGCGCCAGCATGCTTCTCGATGCGCGTGACGTGCGCGTTGAGCAGTACCCTGATGCCGTTCTCCTCGAACAGCCGTTCGAAGGCGCCGACGACGTCATGTCCGTCGTCGGACTGCGGGAAGACGCGGTCGTCATCCTGCGTCTTGAGCGGGACGCCGTTCGATTCAAACCAGTCGTAGACCGATTGCGGCGGAAACTGATGCATTGCCTTGGCCAGGAACTTTCCGCCGCGGGGATATTTGGTGAGCACCGTCTTGACGTCGTGGATTCCGGTGGTGACGTTGCATCGTCCGCCGCCCGAGATGATGACCTTTTTGCCGAGTCCGTCGTTGCGCTCGATCACAAACACGTCGAGAGACGGGTCGGTCTCCCGCGCGGCTGCTGCGGCCATGAGTCCGGCGGCTCCTCCGCCGATGACGGCGATTTTCATACGCATATGGCATAGCACAAAAAGACCGTTTTGGATAGAGGAGCGGCGGCGATTGATTGACCGCCATGCGTCAATTGGATAGTCTTGAAGTCAATGACGTTCCCTTACGCAAACCTTTCGCGCAAAGTGAAAAAGGCCGCCGTGATGGCGGCAGTTTTGGTTTTCGCATTCCTGTCGATCGCCGCACTGGTCCGGCCGAGCGTGGCGGCGGCGAACGTTTCCCTTTCAAATCTCAGTACGGCCCAAAAGCAGCTGCGGCTGCAGGCGGTGACCCAGGATCTGGAGAATCTCAATGCGCAGAAGGCCGCACTTAATGCGAACGCTTCTGCGGGAGACGCCGGCATGCTGCCTGACAAAAACGGCCAATACGGCAAGGCCGCGACTGTCGCTGCGGCAGAAATCGCTCCCGCCGACGTGTTCATGCTCGGAAAGATCGAACGCGTGCAGCAGGGGGCCGGCGAGGACGTCGGCGGCATCTCCGACAGTCAAAAGACGTTTTCCGTGCGCATCACCGGCGGCAACGAAAAGGGGACGCTCGTCACCGTGAACGAGAGCGATTTGGACGTCGCCAGCCAGAACCGTCCGTTGCATGTCGGCGACGTCGTCGTCGTGGTCAAGAGCTTTCAGGATGCCAATAACGCGACATATTACATTGCCGACAATTATCGCATTCCGTCGCTCATCTTGATGACGCTGCTCTTTTTCGGCCTTGCCGTGCTGTTCGGACGATTGCGCGGACTCACGTCGATCTTCGGGTTGGCCGTGACCGTGGGAGTCATCGTCTGGTACGTCGTGCCGAAGATCAGCGCCGGTGGCAACCCGCTGACCGTCTGCGTCATCGGGGCATTTCTCATCGCCGCGACCTCGCTGTATCTCGCGCACGGTTTCAATTCGCGCACGACCGTCGCCTTCGTCGGCACCTGCCTTACCCTCGGTTTTTCGTCCTGGATGGCGGTGCAATTCGTCTCTTGGGCGCACCTGTTCGGTACCGGCAGCGAAGACGCGCTGTTCCTTCAGGGCAGCGGCTTCGACCATTTGGACCTGCGCGGGCTGCTGTTGGGCGGCATCATCCTCGGCGTGCTCGGCATCCTCGACGACATCACCACGGCACAGGCGGCAATCGTGGAAGAGCTCAAGCGTGCCAATCCGCGATACGGTTTTGCTGACTTGTATAAGCGCGGATTGTCTGTCGGCAAGGAGCATATCGCCTCGCTCATCAACACGCTCTTTCTTGCTTACGCCGGCGCATCGTTGCCGTTGTTCCTGCTGTTCAGCGCAAACAAGGGGCAACCGCTCTGGTTCATCGTCAATAGCGGGACTATCGCCGAAGAAATCGTGCGAACGCTGGTAGGCAGCATCTGCCTGATTTTGGCCGTGCCGGTCACGACCGCGCTGGCCGCGTCGCTGTACAGTGAACGTCCGCCAAAACCGGAAGCGGACGCCGACGCCGGCAGCCACGTGCATCATCATTAGCGGAAAAAGGACGGCCGAATGGCCGTTTTTTAGTCGCGCGGTTTCGTGTATACTGAAGCCATGAGCACAATCGATGACCTGGGGAAAATTCTGCGAGGAGAGGTACTTGCGGATGACGCCACGCTGACGACGTATTCGCATGACGCCAGTTTATTTGAAGTTCGCCCGAAGGCGGTGGCCTATCCGGTCGACGCGGCGGATATCGGCGCGTTGGTGAACTATGCGGCGGAGCGGCGTGGGGAAGGACTATCGATTACCGCGCGATCCGCCGGCACCGACATGAGCGGCGCCGCAATCTCCGAATCGGTCATCATGGACATGACCAGGCATTTTGATCGCATCGTCCGCATCGGTGACGGCGAGGCCGTGGTACAGCCCGGCGTATTTTATCGCGATTTTGAGAAGGCTACTTTGACACAGGGACTGCTCTTGCCTTCTTATCCCGCTTCCAGGGAGATATGCACCGTCGGCGGCATGGCCGCAAATAATTCCGGCGGTGAAAAATCCCTGCGCTTTGGCAAGACCGCGCGCTACGTGAAGCATCTCAAGGTGGTGTTGCGTGACGGCAAGGAATACGGGTTCGGTCCGCTCAGCAAGCCGCAATTGGATGCCAAGATGGCGCAGCATGACCTTGAGGGCGAGACGTATCGGCAGATGTACTCGCTTGTCGTGGACAATGCCGAGGTCATTCGCAAGGCCAAACCGAACGTTTCAAAGAATTCCGCAGGGTACGCGCTGTGGGACGTCTGGAACGGAACCTCCTTCGACCTCACGAAGGCTCTCGTCGGCTCGCAGGGGACGCTCGGCATCATCACCGAAATCACGTATCGTCTGGTGCGCAAGAAGCCGCGCGCGAAGCTGCTGGTCATTTTTCTCAAGGATCTGGCCCCGTTGCCGGGCATCGTCAACGCCGTACTCAAGCATGAGCCGGAGTCGTTCGAGTCTTACGATGACCACACCATGAAGTTCGCCTTTCGCTACTTCGGGGACATCGTGCGCTCAATGGGCACGAATGCGTTTTCGTTGGCGTTGCGTTTTCTTCCCGAAGCCGGGATGGTTGCCATGCACGGCTTTCCCAAGATGGTGATGCTGGCGGAATTCACTGGCGATACGGAAGAAGAAGTCGATCGGGTGATTGCGGCAGCTGCTGCCGAGATCGCGCCGTTCAAGTTGCCGATGCGCATTACCAAGACCGAGGCAGAGGCCGCCAAGTATTGGATCATGCGTCGCGAGAGCTTCAATCTCCTCCGTCGCCATTTTAAGAAGAAGCAGACTGCGCCGTTCATCGACGACTTTTGCGTACGTCCCGAGCAGTTGCCCGAGTTTCTCCCGAGGCTCTATTCGGTTCTCGACAAGTATAAGCTGCTGTTGACTGTCGTCGGGCATGTCGGCGACGCCAATTTTCACATCATTCCGATCATGGACTTGAGTGACCCTCAGACGCAGGTGACCATCGGGAAACTTTCCAAGGAAGTGTACGACCTGGTGTTCAGCTACGGCGGTTCCATGACCGGTGAGCACAATGACGGCATGGTGCGCGGACCGTATCTTGAGCAGATGTTCGGCAAGGAGGTCTTTTCGTTGCTGAAAGAGGTAAAACGCATCTTTGATCCCGATGACATCTTCAATCCCGGCAAGAAAGTAGACGCGTCGTTTTCATACGCGATGGCGCACCTCAAGGGCCGAACAAAAAAAGCGTAAGCGTGATATGGACGAACGAGCAATCGATAACGCGCTGCTCAAGAAGGCGATCCGCGGCGACGATGACTCGCTACGGATGCTTTTTGGTCGTCACATGGACGCGGTGTACGGCTTTCTGGTCCGCTTCCTCGGTTCGTCGTCCGATGCCGATGACGTGACGCAGGAAACGTTCATCCGTCTCTGGAAAAATTTGAAGAAGTTCGACACGGCGAAGTCGTTCCGCACTTGGGCATTCGGCATCGCGCGCAACGCGGCCATCGATCACCTGCGCAAGCGAAAGAACGTGCCCTTCTCGTCATTTGACGGCGAGGAAGGCGGCAACGTCCTGACCGACAGCATTGCGGACAAGGCAGATCTCCCTGACGCGTTCGTCGCGCGGAAGCAGGACGCGGAAGAACTCCGTAACGCGCTGGACGAGCTTCCTCCGGCCTATCGTGAAGTGGTGCTGCTTCGGCTCGATGGCGACCTGCAGTTCGATGAAATCGGCGAAACATTGGGTCAGCCGATGGATACGGTCAAAAGTCGCTATCGGCGAGCCTTGGCGATGCTCAAGAACATGCTCGAGAAACCATGATGCACCTTTCCTCGCGCCTTATCCGTAGTACCTGATGACCTATGCAGGAGAATCTCAAAAAAGCGATTCGCAGCCTCGACGTTCACGGCCCTTCACCGCGTCTTTTTGATGACGCCATGGAGGCCGTTTTTGCCTATCGTCGTCGACAGGTGCTGGCGCGGCGCCTGCCGTTCATGGTTGTCGGCTTGGCAGCTTCTGCCGTCGGCGTCGTCTATGGAGCGTATGCGGCGCTCCGGCAGGCGTCCGAATCCGGGTTATTGGAGTTTTTGTCCGCTGCCGCCACCGATACCGGTGCCGTGCTGTCCGCATGGCAGTCCTATCTGCTTGCGGTCGTTGACGCGTTGCCTGTCATTCAGCTTGCCGCGGTTTGCGCCGCACTGTTCGTTTTCTTTGCGCTTTTGCGAAGCGTTGACCGACTGATTACTCCTCCGCATTCTCTCACCCACGCCTAACGTATGGACAAGGAACATTTTCTTCAATCGAGGGCATTTCGCGGCCTTATGTGCGGTATCGGCATTGCTGCCATGGCACTGGTCATTTTTCTCGGCGGCATGGCCGTAGGCACGCGTCGCGCGTTCTTCGCCTGCAAGTGGGGCGAGAACTACGGACGCGCATTCGGCGAATACGCCGGCCCGCTTCGCGGAGGCATGATGCTCGGAGTGCCTGGCGGGCGCATGGGAGGATTCCACGGCGTGCTCGGCAGCATCATCAGTGCCAGTGACGACGGTATCGTGGTGAAGGGCGCGGATAACGTGGAGCGCAGCGTCGTCATCGACGCGCAAACCGACATCAGGCGCGGATTGGACTCCATCGCCAAAGGCGACCTGAAAGTCGGCGATTACGTCATGACCTTCGGTGAACCCGATAACGACGGACGAATCACCGCCAGGCTTATCCGCATGCTCTCCGAACAGCAGCAACCCTAAACTTATGACAATGAAAAGCATTCGCGTTTTCGCGGCGGCACATAAGGTTCTCGTCTCCGTCGTCGTAATCGCCTTGGTCGGCGGCGGCTATTGGTATTACAAGACCAAGAGTGCCGTCGTGGCGCCGCCGACGTACACGTTGGCACCGGTCGAGAAGGGCACGCTGATCACGACGGTGAGCGGCAGCGGACAGGTGTCCGCTTCTGATCAGCTCGACGTCAAGGCAAAGGCCTCCGGTCAGGTCATGTTCGTCGGCACTGCCGAGGGGAAGGCCGTGAAGAAAGGCGACGTGCTCATTCGTCTTGATGACACTGATGCTCGAAAAGCCGTGCGTGACGCGCAAACCGCCTTGGACAGCGCCAAGCTTTCTTTGGAAAAGTTGCAGCAATCAGCCGACTCGTTGAGCCTCGTGCAGGCCGAGAATGCCGTGAGCCAGGCGGCACGCAACGAGCAGCAGGCTGAGATCACGCTCGATCAATACAAGTTATCGTCGGCACAGACGGTGGCTACGGCATATGAGAACGGCTACACTGACGTTTCCAACGCGTATCTGGACATGCCGAACCACATGAAGGACCTCAAGGACCTTCGCGGCACCGATGCGTCCGCCGATGCCAATGTCGGATCGTTCAAGATCATTCTCGGCGACAATTCCCCGCTGATCGTCAATTGGCTGCATGATCATGATGCCGCGCTTGCCGCCTATAACGACAGCTTTACCTACTTCAAGACCATTCCGCGTTCCGCCGACAATGCCACGCGCTATGACTTGATTACCCGTACGCTCGTTACGGAGAATCTCGTTTCGCAGGCGCTGCAAAGCGCGCATGCCTTGCTCGATGCCGCCGTCAATACGGCGTATAAGCAGTACAGCATTGCCACGACGGTCGATACGTATCGGCCGAAGATCCTCGCCGACATCTCGCAGATCAACTCTGACTTGAGCGGCGCGCAGCAGTCCATAGACACCATCGACAGCAACAATCGCGACTATCCCATCAATCTCAAGAAGGATCAGGATGCCATCACTGCCGCTCAGGAATCACTTGCCGTAAGCACTGACTCGCTCGCGAAACTGAAGGCCGGTGCCGACCCGCTCGACGTGAAGGCGCAGCAGATTTCGATTCAGCAGCGTCAGAATGCGCTCAACGACGCCTATTCGACGCTGTCAAATTACGTCGTAACCGCACCCTTCGACGGTACCGTCGCGGTCCTTACCCTGAAGCGGGGCGATGAGATGTCTAGCGGAGGCGTCGTTGCCACGCTGGTGACTCCCAACCGTTACGCCGACATTACCCTGAACGAACTGGACGTGGTCAAAACCAAGGCTGGCCAGAAGGCCACGCTTACCTTTGATGCGGTGAGCGGGCTGAGCATTACCGGCGAGGTTGCCGACGTGGACTTGCTCGGCACGGTTTCGCAGGGCGTGGTCAATTACGGCGTGCGCATCGTGTTCGACACGCAAGATGATCGCGTCCGTCCCAGCATGAGCGTGACTGCCAACATCATGACTCAGGTGAAGACGGACGTGCTGACCGTGCCAGGTTCGGCCGTGAAGTCCCAGAACGGTGCCAGCTACGTGGAAATGTTCGATGGCCACCAGTCGGCCGGCGAAACCTCGGTCATGAGCGCCACGCCACCGCGTCGCCAAACGGTCGAGGTCGGCTTGAGCAACGACAGTCAGACGGAAATCGTCAGCGGCCTCAAGGAGGGTGACATTATCGTGATCAAGACCGCGACTCCCTCCGCTACTGCGGCGAAGGCCGCCACGAGTACCGGAATTCCCGGTCTCGGCGGCAGCAGCAGCGTCAGGATTCCGGGCGTGAGCGGCGGCGGAGGTTCTCGCGGCAACTAGCGCTATGATCGAACTTGCAAATGTCGAAAAAATTTACAAGAACGGCGATGCCGAGACTCGCGTGCTCAAAAACATATCGTTCAAGGTGAACGATGGCGATTTCGTGGCCATCATGGGACCGTCGGGATCCGGCAAGTCCACGCTGATGCACATCATCGGCGCGCTCGACAGGCCGACTTCGGGTTCGTACGTTCTCGACGGGCGTGACGTTTCGAAGTTATCCGATGACGAACTGGCACTCGTTCGCCGCGACCGCTTGGGATTCATCTTTCAGGCATTCAACCTGCTGCCGCGCGCGACGGTGCTGCGCAACGTCTCGTTGCCTTTAGTCTACGCCGAAGTTCCCGCCGAGGAGCGCGACCGTCGCGCCGGCGATGCGCTCCGTGCCGCCGGTTTGCCGGAAGACCGCTGGAATCATCTTTCAAACCAATTGTCTGGCGGGCAGATGCAGCGCGTGGCCATCGCCCGTGCGCTGGTCAACAATCCGGCCATCATCTTGGCGGATGAGCCCACCGGCAATCTCGACACCAAGACCGGCGAACTGGTGTTGCATACTTTTCAACGGCTCAATCAGGAACAGAAGCGCACCATCATCCTGATTACGCATGAACCGTACGTTGCGGAGCATGCCGACCGCATCATCAGCGTCCGTGACGGCGAAATAGTGGAGGACAAACATAACGGCAATAAGCGCGTTGTTAACGATCACTCCCATGCTGCTATCTGACCTTCTTCATGAGACGTACTCGGCGGTCGCCGTGAACAAGGCTCGTTCCGGACTTACCATTCTGGGTATCGTCATCGGCATCGCTTCGGTGGTGGCGCTGACCGCTATCGGTCAGGGGGTGCAGGCGACCATTCAGTCAAGCATTCAGGGCATCGGTTCCAACCTCCTTATCGTCACGCCGGGCGCTCCCAGGGGCGTCGGTCAGGAGGTGAGTGCGGGTCGCGGCAATGCCCAGACGCTCAAGCTCGATGACGCGGCCGCTATCGGGCAGCTTGACGGCATCAAGGCAGTTGCGTCAGAAGTTACCCGCAGTTACCAGATTACCGCCAAGGGGACCAACACCAATACGCGCGTAGACGGGACCGTCCCTGAGTACCTTACCGTTCGGAACGTCGAGGTTGCCGAGGGTTCGTTCATAGACGAGGGACAGGTAACCAGTTTGGCGAAGGTCGCGGTCATCGGACCCACCACTCGCGACGACCTGTTCGGCGTGGGTTCAACCGATGCCATCGGCTCAGTCCTGCGCATCAACAAGATAGAGTTTAAGATTATCGGCGTCACCAAGGCGAAGGGCGGGTCGGGATTCAGCAATCAGGACGACGTCGTGTTCATACCTATCACCACGGCGCAACGGTTCCTTTCGGGTAACGTCTACGTCAATACTGTCAGCGTCTCGGTAGCCGATGCCTCGGGGATGACGGCAGCGCAGCAGGCTGTCACGCAACTGCTTCTCGACCGGCATCATATCGGCGACCCGCTGCTGGCGGACTTTAGCGTGATGAACCAGTCCGACATCGTGGCTGCGGCAACGTCAGTCACCAGCACCTTCACCATCTTGCTTGCCTCGATCGCCGGCATTTCCCTGCTGGTGGGAGGCATCGGCATCATGAACATGATGCTTACGAACGTCACCGAACGCACCCGTGAGATCGGTTTGCGCAAGGCCATCGGTGCGGAGCGTAAGGACATCAGTCGCCAGTTCCTTGCCGAGGCCGTCATGCTCACCTTCTTGGGAGGAGGTATCGGCGTGGCGCTCGGATGGCTGATAGCATGGGCGACGACGAAGTTCGCTTCGATCGCCGCCCAGGTCACGTTGCCGTCGGTCGCCCTTGCATTCGGCGTGTCTGCGGGAATAG
The DNA here is from genome assembly GCA_023246195.1 of bacterium. Taxonomy (GTDB): domain Bacteria; phylum Patescibacteriota; class Patescibacteriia; order SG8-24; family SG8-24; genus JAHFIW01. The sequence continues at coordinate 32,537 of JAHFIW010000004.1, read as the reverse complement.
GAATATTGTTCGGCTGGTATCCTGCACGCCAGGCTTCCTCGCTGAATCCGATCGAGGCGCTGCGGTACGAATAACGACTAACCCTTATCCTGGTCACATCCTATGGAGAAAAAAATCGACACGAAGAGCATTACGAAGCTGGTCGTCATCGCGGTTATCGCGGCCGGTCTCGGTTTTTACGGGGGCATGACCTACGAAAAAGGAACGTCTGCCGCCGTCGGTACTAACTTGGCACGAGGTGCTGGACAGTTTGGCGCGGGCGGCGCGCGCGGCGGAACTCGCGCGGGCGGAGGAGCTGGCGGCGCGGGCTTCGTGAGCGGTGACATCCTGAGCAAGGATGCCAACGGCATCACGGTCAAGACGCGCGATGGCGGATCAAGGATCATCATCATCTCATCGGCCACTTCGACCTTCAAGCCGGAACCGATTCAGCTTGATGCGCTCAACGTGGGCGATTCCGTCATGGTCATGGGCAAGGCCAATACCGATGGCAGCTACACGGCAGATTCGATTCAGGTCCGGACGGGGACGCCCGGACAGCCGCCGGCGCCAGGTCAGGGTGCCGCGACCAATGTCAACGCGACGACTCAACCGGCCAAGTAACCGGATTAACGTAAAAAGGGCCGTCCATTGCGACGGCCCTTTTATTTGGCTTGATGATGCGGCGCCGTGGTACGCTGTGGGCATATGAAAAAATCTCTCAGAGCTGCCCTTCTGGCGATAGCGATTTTTTTGGTCATCGGAGCATGTGTTTTTTTTACGCTTCATCAGGCAAAAAAACAGGTTATTCCGCCCGTGACGAACATCGATCAGGCTACGACGGATGCCGAGGCTGAGGCCATAAAAAAGGCAGCTACGCAATCGGCAGATGAGGGCAGGTCGACGGAAATCCGAGTTGCGGCGCCCATTCCCGATCAGTATTTTCCTCCGCCTTCGGTTAATTTAAGTGGCGGGAAAATCGGCAATCAGCAGGTGCCGTATACCGATACCATAGGAGACATCCATCAGACGCTCTTTTACCTGCCCACGTATACGCTGTTCATGGCGGTGACGGAACCGAATGGCATGCGCGCCATCTGGCAGCTCAAGGAGCATGCCAAGCCGGAGCGAGTCATGGCTGCCGGGACTGCCAAAGGTGACATTGCCGTCTTTGGAGGCTCTCGCGGCGAGATTTACGTGCAGTACGATAACCCTTGTCAGCTGTTTCGTTCCGGCGACGGCCTGAAGACGTGGCGCTTGGTGCATGAGTCACCCTGCATGTTCTGGAACATGGCCGATGACGGCAAGGGTAACGTCTATGCCGCGTTGCACGACTGGAACACGGCAGTGCTGTATCGCAGTCAGGATGACGGCTTCACATGGGAGGCTTGGAAGGATTTTCAAAAGTTGTTTCCCGCGTACGCCGCGCCCTACGCGGACGGAGATAACCGTTTCAAGCTGCGTCACCTTCACGACGTGATTTACGATCCGCAGAGCGACCGTCTTGTCGTGGGTACCGGTGACGTGGCGCGGTTTGCCTTCGAATCTGCCGATGACGGCAATACTTGGAAGCAGATTTGGGACGAGGGGTTTACCTCGCACGTGGCGATGTCCGGAGGCGATCGCTACCTGCTTGGTCCGGATCAGCTGCATTCGCACGGCATCGGCCTGTACGACGTGCGGAAGGGGACGGTCACGGAGGTTTGGAATCCGACTCCGTACAATTTTGCCGGCTACTGCTATAGCATCGTCAACGTCGACGGCGTGTATTACGCCGCCTTTCACACGGAAGCCAACGAGGTCGATTCGGTGGTACCGACATTCGGCGTCATCGTTTCGCCGGACGGCATCAACTGGTATCGCTTTATGGAATGGGGACCGTTGGGCCATCATGCCCGCACTGATATTTGGCTGACGCCCGCGCCGGGACTGGTGTACGCAAGCGTGAATGGCGCCCTGTACGCTTTTCGACCGCTAGATAAGGCATGGTTTAGCGACAAGCTGCCGTTCGGAGCCGAAGCTGCAGGAAACGCTATTCCCAAGTAGGGCGCACGCGATTATAATTTCCATGCCTTCATTCAATGATTTTTTCGTATGGCCCTTCTGGAATTCTACGGTACCGAATGTCCGCATTGCATTCGCATGGCGCCGCTCGTCGATCAGCTTCGCGCTGCCGGTTTTACGGTCGAACAGTTCGAAACCTGGCATGACGCGTCTCACGCGGCAAAACTGGCAGAATATGATCGCGGACTGTGCGGCGGCGTGCCGTTTTTCATCAACACCGAAAGCGGCAAGCACATTTGCGGCGGTACTGATTACGAGACGCTGAAGGCTTGGGCGGAAGGAAAGTAATCGGGCTGCTTCGACCCCCGTATCCATTGACTAAAATTGACGGGTGCGGGGTCGAGAAATTATACTGTGTGCATAACTCCATTGTGGATCATCCCAATATGGCCAAAATGACCAAGGCACAGATTCTTTCGGCGCTCGCTGAAAAGACGGGAATGCAGAAGAAGGACGCCGCCGCTTTCATCACGGCGCTCAACGAACTCGCCCTTACCGAAGTGAAGAAGAACGGCATGTTCACCGTCGGTGATCTCGGCAAGCTCGTGAAGATGCACCGCAAGGCTCGCCAGGGTCGCAACCCGGCCACCGGCGCCACCATCCAAATTCCGGCCAAGACGGTCGTGAAGTTCCGCGTGGCCAAGGCTGCCAAGGACGCAGTGCTCTAGTCCGCAATCGTCGACAAAAACGCGGCCCCCTTGCGGAGCCGCGTTTTTCGTTTGCCGTTTTTTACGGCAGCTTTTCGAAAACAAATCCTTTGGCTCGCAGCGCGGGCACGATCAGCATCACGGCCCTTGGCGTGGCAGTCGCGTTTGGTCCGCCAAGATGCATCACTACCACGCTGCCGTCGACCGCCGTGTCGATGACGTGCATGGCAATCCGTGCGGCGTCGTGGCTAAAGGCATCGCCCGAGACGAGGTTGCCATCGTTTACTTGCAGGCCGAGTGACGTGACGATGGCGTCGTCGTGAGCATTCTTGCAGAGACCGGGGAAGCGGAACAGCGTGGGCGCGTAACCGGTGAGCGCCTTGAGTATGGCTTGCGTCTTGGTGATTTCGGTGCGGCGCTGGTCGTCGGTGCTGAGTTCATTCAGGCCATAGCAGGGGCTTTCGAAACCGGCGTGGTCGTAGCTGTGGTTTTGGATGGAGAATCGGCCATCCTCGGCGAGATCCTTCACCAGCACGGGGTAGAGTTCTGCGAACATGCCGGTGGTGAAGATGGTGGCCGGTACGTTTTCCTTGCGCAGGTAGTCTACGAGACCTTGGTCATACCAGAAGGAAACCTTCTTTTCCTCGAGGCGCCTCTTCATGGCCGGGGTCATGTCGGCGTCAAAGGTGAGGTACACGGTTCGGATGGTTTTGCGCTGGCGCGCTTCAGGTCGGATGTCCGGTGACGCGTCGGTTCCCGGCGGTTCCTGTCGGGCGGAATGCATCGGTGAGGGAGCTGCGGGTATTGGCGTCACGGTGCAGCCGAAACCGGCGATGAGGAGGATCGCAGGGAGTACGGAGATGAACGATCGGAATTTTTCGTGCGTGGTAGCCATGTAAAAATCTTGGCATGCAGGGGCGACAGGTGCAAGGCGGACGAGGGCGTCGAGGTTCCCGTTGGGAGAGTTTTTGATTACGGAGGATCTGGTGAGAGACGCAAAAAAGCCAAGATTAGCACTGAAACGCTTCTCTGTGGATTGGTACCGTTGCTCGAATGCGGTTTTTTCGATATACCGAACCATATGTTTGCCAAGCGCCTTGCCATTATTGCCGCCATATTTGCCTGGTTCGCGCTGGTTTTGCCAGCGGCAGCCCAAACGGTGCCAGTGCAGGGGGTTGATGCTCCTCCCGTGCAAAAAAAAATGACCACTCTTGATGCGGTCAAGGCGGGGAAGGCGATATTGGGTTCCGTCTTGGTTGAGCGACTGAAGACCAGACCGGAGCCCTACAAGGTCAGCGGCAACACCACTCTTCATGTGACTTTTGCCGTTTGGAATCGTGACTCCGACGCCATTGCCGTTGTCGAGGGCGATAAGACCGGCACCCGTTTGGCGATTACCACCGAGCCAAAGTTGCCTATTAAGGTCGATTACAGCAGTCAGCTCGAGTCGCAGTACTCGCTGCCGTCAGAGCTCAACAGCGAAGTGGTCGGCATCATCTATCCGGTCGTCACGAAAAAGGTCATCTCCAGGAAGAAGAGCAGTTACAGCGCAACGGATCTGGTCTATGTGCCATACTCTTCTGATTTTTACACGCCGCAAATGTTGGCGGCAGGTTCTGACTACCTCTCTTTCATGATTCAGGGCGCGTACGACGAGCTGCGCGCCAAGGGCATCAAGTCGCGGGCGTTTCCGGATAAACTGGTGGCCGACGTGGTCGATCCGTATCTGGTGAAGTCCATCGCGGTCATCGAACACAGTGATACGTATTCGCTCACCAAACAGGACGATCAGGATCGCGCGATCGGCCGCTTCTTGGTCAATCTTGCGGCAAATCAGGAAGAAGCGTTTCACACCTCCGTTTCTTCCGCCGGTGCGGCCGGACTGGTGCAGTTCATTCCGTCCACGTACGCGATGATGGTTCGTTCGCGTCCCGACCTTGGCTTGATCAAGGACTTCCGCGCCGGGATGGCCGACCACAAGAATGCAGTGAAGGCCCAAATTGCCTATATCGACAGTGACTTGGCGGACATGTCCGTCGTCAGGGCCCTCTACGACACGGACAGGGCTAAGGCCGCTGAATACCTCGCCGCGTCCTATAATGGCGGCTCTACGCGCGTCATACGGGCCTATACGACCTTTGGGGATGACTGGCAGAAGTCGTATAAGGCACAATTGGCCGCCGCGAATTCTGCGCAGGCGACATTGAAGTCTCGGATAATCGCGCTGCAAAAGCAGGTCAGTAAGGGAAAGAACGTGAAGACCGCCACGTTGACCATTGCCAAGCTTCGCAGTGAGAGGGCGACGGCCGTGTCGACGGTCGCCACGCTGAATCGGGCATCGTTGCGCGAAGAGACCGTCGGCTATGTCTCCAAGCTCAAACATGCGTATGCGATGTTCGCCGCCGGTTACTTCGCGACTCCGAACGCGCCGTCGGGAGCGCTGCCGGTCGTTGCCCGGTCTTCAGCCATGAGTCCGACGACCGTTGCGGTCGCCTTGGCAAGCAGCAGTTCGCAAATCTGTTTTGGCGACGGCACGTGTGTCGTGCCGCAATAATCAAACGAATAAAAAAGACCGGCACCGTCATTGCGACGGAGCCGGTTTTTCGTTACGTGGTCAGTCCCAGTTCCTCGGTCAGCGTTTCGGCCTCGGTAATGAGGCGCTCCATGCTGACCTTGATGCCTTCCTCCCAGAAGGTCGCCGATGTGGGATCGAGGCCGAACGGTGCCAGGAGTTCCTTTGCGTCCTTGGTACCGCCGGCACGGAGCATCTCGAGATACAGCGGCTCGAACTTTTCGCCCAGGCGAGGACGGGCCGCATAGAGCGATTGCGTCAGCAGCTCGCCGAAGGCATAGCCGTAGACGTAGAACGGGCGATGGAAGTGCGAGATGTAGGCCCACAGGTGCGAGGTGTGTTCGTAGCTGAACACCTCGTCGGGCTGGCCGTAGAGCGGATACAGCGATTCCTGCCAGAGCGTGTCGATCTCGTCGGCTGAACGCTTGGCGACGGGTCCCCAGGATTCGGTCTCGGGGTTCCAGCCATGCAGGCGGCGTTCGAAGTTGGAGAAGCCGATCTGACGCACCACCGTGTTGGTGATGTCGTTCAGCTTGTCCATGAGCAGCGCCAACTTGGCCGTCTTGTCGCCGCTCTTGTCGAGCTCCGACATCAGGTAGTTGAAGGTGGTCATTTCTCCGAAGACGGAAGCCGTCTCGCAGAGCGCGATGGGCGCATGGGCCATCAGCGTGCCTTGTGCTTCGCCCGCCAGCAACCCGTGGACGCCGTGCCCGAGTTCGTGTGCCACGGTCATGATGTCGCGTCCGGAACCCAGGTAGTTGAGGAAGGTGAACGAGATGGGCAGATTGCCGGGAAGCGAGATCGAATAGTTGTATGCTCCCCCGCGGCGACCCTTCATGGCCGGCGCGTCGATCCAGCCGTTTGCCGCGCTCTGTTCCACCAGCGCGGCCAGCGTCGGGCTGAAGCTGCGGTAGGCGGAAAGCACGATGTCCATGGCCTTGGTCCACGGCATGACCGTGGTGTCGGCAAAGGGCATCGGTGCGTTGCGATCGCTCCACGCCAGCACTTTTTTGCCGAGGATGCCGGCCTTGAGGCGGTAGAAGCGCTGGGCAAGCGGCCCGGCCTTCTCGGTGACGGCCTTGTGGAGCGCGTCGACCACGGCGTCGGGCAGCTGGCTGCTCTTGTTGCGCGAGTCCATCGGATGCGCGTACTTACGGTCCTTGTCCTCGACTTCGCCGGAACCGGCCACCATGTACAGAGTCTGCGCCGAGTACTTGGCGAACATGCCGCCGAGCCCGTCGTTGAGCGCCTTCAGCATGGCCGCACGGACGGTCGTGTCAGGGTCTTCGGTCATCAGGTGCAGAATTTCGGTCAGGGACAGCTCTTCGCCTTTCCATGCGAAGCGGAGGTCGGCCTCGACTTCGTCGAAGAATTCGGACCATGATCCCGCGCCGAACGGCGAGCGCTTGGTGAGCGCCGACTCGACGACCTCGGTCAGCACGTGCGGCTTGAACAGCCGAACCTGCTTGAGCCAAGGGAGATGCTTCTTGACCGTCTCATCCTTGGCCGCTTGTGCGGCGATGACGGCGTCGTCCAAGTCCACGAGTTCCAACGTGAAAAACTCGAGGTACTCGGCGCTGGCCTGGCTGGTGGCCTTGTCGAGCTCTGCCATTTTTGCCTTGGCGGCGGCGTCACCGGTGTTCACGCTCGTGAGCAGGAACAGATAGGCACCGGTTTTTCCGCTCAGCATGGACAGCTCGGAGTAGTCGCGAATGGCCTGCCCGAGCGTTTCTGCCAGCTTGCCCTTGTGGGCGGCGTGGAAGGCTTTGGCACGGTCGATCCACTCGGTCACGTCGGCATCGATGGTCGGGTCGCCAACGCCTTTGTAGAGCGCTGACAAATTCCAGCGGACGCTTTCGGCGCCTGTTGCGGGTGCTTTTGACATGTCGGTTCCTTCTTCCTGCGGTGATTGCAAAGAACGAGTGGCTGCAATGTAAGGGTTTTTCATGCGCGTTTCAAAGATAATGTCAACGCTCACTATACCCGTTGAGGCGGCAAGTGTGGAGTGAATGTCATTTTGCCTGGGTGGGCGCGCGGACTGACGGGCAGGCGGCGTTTCCTTATCGGACCGCGTGGATTCTTGACGTGCGGACGCTTTGCCGCCAAGATGTTTGCTGGCACGGAAGCCGTCGAAACGGCCGATGCGCCAAGGAGCCATCCATGTACGACCTGAGTCGCATCGCGTGGTTCATTCAGGAATCCGACGCCATCGAAGGAGAACGGAGCCGGTCGTTGTGGAAGACGCGCAAGCTATTGTGCGAACGTTCCAGCGTAGGTCATGTCGGTGCCTTTCTTCATCTGAGAAGCGTGGTGCAGGAAGGGGACTTGCCGTATTGGAGCGACCTTCTCTATGCCCACGAGCTGCTGATACGCAAGTTTCTCGACGGCGTCGTCCGCGACGACGGCACGTCACCGTCATCCGGACGGGAATCCTTGCCGATGGCCGACATCCGGCAAAAGGTGTCTGCTGTTCGGTTCGGCGCGAGCGACAGGGAAGCTGCCGTTGATCTGGTCGCCGACGCGCATCACGCGTTTCTCAAGGCACGTCCGTTCACGGACGGCGACGGTCGCATTTCGCGACTTTATGCCAACGCCTTGCTGCTGTACTTCGATTTGCCGCCGGCAGTCTTCACCGCCGGTGACTGTCACGGTTCGTATTATCCGGCCTGCAGGTGGAAGGACGGCCACCTCATGCGCGCGTATCTGCGTGCCAAGATTGCCCATCCCAAATGCCCGTTGACGCTCAGCAGCACCAACGGTTGGATCGAATCGTTGCCGCAAAAGCTGTAAAAACGCACGCGTTGCGCCCCGTATGTACGGGGCGTTTTTTTATCGTGGCGAAGGCGGTATACTGCAGGCACGGTTTAAGGGTTGCTGAGCTTCATGATTCGCGATCCGAACACGTCCTGATTCACGGATAGCTCTCGTCCCTCCCATGCGCCTTCTTCTCAATATCCTCATCAACACGCTTGCCGTCATCGTTGCCGCCTACCTGCTGCCGGGCATCGTCGTCGACAGCTACGGTACGGCCGTTGTCGTTGCCATCGTCCTCGGTTTGGTGAACGCGTTCATCAAGCCCGTATTGATAGTGCTGACCTTTCCCGTCACCGCGTTGACGTTCGGTTTGTTTTTGTTCGTCATCAACGCGTTGATGGTTTTGCTCGTGGCCAAGCTCGTTCCGGGCTTTGGCGTTCGTGGCTTCTGGTGGGCCCTGCTGTTCAGCCTTATCGTTTCAATCGTCGTCTCGTTTCTCAGTGACGTGGCTGCATAACGGCCGTGGTGACTATGGAGAACGGGGTCAAATGGACTCTCAAGCGTAACGCGCGCAGCCGTCGCTTGTGGGTGAGGGTGCAGCGCGACGGATCGGTGACGGTGACGGCACCTGTTTTTGCGCCGTTTGCGGTCATTGAGCGCTTCGTGCGTGATAAGGCGGAGTGGATCGCCCGTGCGGTTGCCAAGATGGGGCACTGCAAAGACGACGCTTTCCTGCCGCGCGACCGGCGCAGTTATTTGGCGCACAAGGAACGGGCACGCGCGTTGGTACACGTACTGCTTCAACGGTATGCGCCGCGTTACGGTTTTGCCTACAAGAAAGTGTTCATTAAGAATTTACGGCGCAATTGGGGCAGCTGTTCCGAATTGCGCAATCTCAATTTCAATTACAAGCTGCTTTTTTTGCCGGAGCGTTTGGCCGCGTACGTGGTAGTGCACGAATTGTGCCACCTTGCCGTCTTCGACCACTCAAGTACATTTTGGGAACTGGTTTCTCGCGAAATGCCGGAGTATAAAAAAATCCGACAGGAGATGCGCAAGTATCATGCGTAAAAGGAAAAGCCGACCCTTGAGTCGGCTTTTGAGTTCAGTCGCATTGCAGTTGCCGGACGATGTCTTCGTAGTCGTCGGAGGCTTCGGCGTCCGCGCGTGCCGGCCAAATGCCGGTCAATCGGATCGACAGCGGACGGTTTGGCTCCGGGCGGATGACGGTGACGCGCCCCCGAAGGGGGCCGTTTTCGACGTCGAAGCTTGAGCAGATGCCTTGCGAGTGCACTTCGGTCTGTACGCCGGTGCAGCGGTAGCCCTCGTTCATGAAGCTTTCGCGGACGTGTTCGGATTCCTTGTGGGCAGTTTCCGTGGAAGCCTTGGCCTCCACGAAGACGCTGGCGGAAAGTGCCACGCTGCGCAGTTCGTGATACGAAGCTCCTTCCACTTTGGTTTCGTGATACTTCCAGCCGTTCGGAAGAATCACCGAAAGCGTGCCGATGCCCGCGATCGTCATGTTGCTGATTTCCTGCTGCGATGGCGCGGAGTCGGTGGGACCGCCATACATGACGCAGGCTGAGGCCAGCATGGCCATGAAAATGACTGAAATGAACGACGTTTTGCGCATGTGTTTACCTTCTGCCTTCGAACGCCTGGTTGGAAGCGTGCACAACAATACGTACAGGAAAACACGTATTTTGGCAAGATTGACGACGGGGGACGGGGATGGGGTATTTACGGTTTTCGATACTCGTGCTTTACTGTTTCGGACGCGATCAAAGTGATCGCCGAAGACGTTCCCTCGGGGAACAAGGAGCTCGTTCGATGAACAAGATGACTCTGCTGCTCGTTTGCGTCGCGTTCGCCGCGGCAGGATGCGGCGCTCGGCAACCCGCAGCCAAGGCTCTCGCGCCGACGACGACTGCCGTTGCCTCCGCGCCGACCCCGACTCCGGCGCCCCCGCCTCCGCCCGCGCCGGCGCCCAAGGAAGAAGATCCTCCCGCCGAAGAGGCAAAGCAGGTCGTCTGCACGCTGCCCGGCGGTTGGGTGGCCATCCCGTCTTCGAGACTTCCCGAAGATATCGCCGCGGTGTACATCAACCCGGAAAAGCGCGGGCAGGTCATCGTCAGGAGGATGCCCGCTTCCGCCCTTACGCCGGCGGAGCAGGCCGGCGTCATTCACGCGGCGCTCGAGAGCGATGGCAAGTTCACGCTCACGAAGATCGCGGTTTCGGCCGATCACAAGTCGGCATCGTTCACGGTCAAGGTCGGCGACGTGCACGGCAAGATCACCGTCAAGCAGATGAACGACACCGACTCCCTTACGTTCATGGGGCGGTGGGAATCCAAGAACGAGAAGTCGGTCGCGCCGGACGTCGATGCGATCGTGAAGAGTTCTACGCTGCAGTAATGCGGCATCCGGCCTCGCGCTTGCGCGAGGCTTTTTTTCATAAAAAATTCCCGACGCAGGGTCGGGAATAACTCACTTTGGAGAGGTGGAACGGAAGATGGCGGTAAAATCCCTCGTGGCCCGCTTGTCAGACGCGGTCGGCCATTCGCCCCTGAGAATGACCGCGGTACCGTCGGCATAGTGCCGTATGGCGATCATGCCGCGTCGGCGCGGTCGCGCGTAGGTGAACATGCCCTCCGTTCCGTCGCTGGCGATGAGGCCGTCCTCGCAGTGCCAGTCCTGCACGGACAGGATCCGGCAGAACTGCCGGATTTCGAGGGTGATCGTTTTTGGCGATATTCCGACCATGAAGTCGATGCGCGCTTCCAGCTTGCCGCTGACGGCCACGGCGGGGGAAGGACGCTTCCAGTCGGGCGGTAACGTCATCGTGATGTCACGCGCGAGCGGTTGGTCGCGGAGAGCCTCGGTGGCGCGTTGGGCGACGATTGCCGGTGACTCGTTTTTCGGTGTGGGGGACGCGGCGCAGCCGGCGGCGGTGACGATCACGATGATGGCGACGGCGGGGAGGCGAAACGGGGTTGTCTTCATGGCGTTTTTCAGCGGTATTCCGCATCGGCCGCGACGGCATCGACGGCCATGCATCCGCCTTCGTTTGCTTCGGCGTCTTCGGGCCATTGGCCCATCACCAGAATGCGCGTTGCCGAAGCGGCTCCAAAGCTCCTGATGGCGATCTTTCCGCGCATGCCGGTCTTGGTGACCGTAAACGCGGCAACTGAACGGTCGGCGGATTCGATCGGCGGGGAGCAGGTGAAGCCGTCGCGGCTGAGATCGGCAGCGAGGTACTCCGCCTCTTTGCGCGGCGATCCGGCAACCCTGCCTTCCATGACGAGAATGGTGGCGCCCAAGGCATCGTTGGTGCTGATGGCAAACGCGCCGCGAGGCACGCGTGTCAGGTCGACGGGCGTCCATTCCAGAGGCATGTTGACGATGACATGCGGGTTCGTCAGCCTTTGTTGCGGCGTGGCGGCGGGTTCCGCCCCCGAAGCCTTCGTGGCGGCCGGTGCATGGGCAGCACAGCCTGCCAGCGTGAGAGCGGCAAGGAACATGAACGACTTTCGTAGCATCGCATTCTCCCTCTGTTCGAAAAGAACGATGTCGGCACGATACCACGGTCATGGGCGGCCTGCCAGGGAAAGAAAAAACCCGACCGGCCGGTCGGGTTACGCATCAGTCGATTTTGGCCGTCGAGATCATCGTGTCGAAGTCCTTGACGGCCTGGGCATCCTTGGCCTTGGCCCATTCGCCGAACAGTTGGATCTGCCCAGCGCCTTCGCCGTTGAGGTCGCGGACGGCGATTTTGCCTTTGGTCGAGGCGGAAGTGAAGGTGAAGGCGGCACCGTCGCCGCTTGCAAGCGGTTTGGGCTTGCTGCAGGTCCAGCCATTCGTCTTGCAGACGGCCTCCACGATCTTGTCGGCGACTTGCGCTGCCGGACCTTCGGCGACGACGTCAAAGTCCATCAGCACGGTTCCGCGCGCTTCGGCGTTGATGAACTCCATCTTCCATGGCGTGCGGACGTTTGCGTCGGGTACCTGCGTCCATGCGGGAGGGACGTCGAAGCTCAGCGTGGACTTCTTCCCGGGAGCGGGCCGCTCCATCGGAGGCTTCGGATTCTCCTGAGCCTGATGTGCGGGCTGTGCGATTTCGGGGGTAACGGCGACGCGGGGCGGAGCAGATGCGCCGCAGGCTCCCAGAAACGCAACGGTAGCCATGAGGAACGCGAGGTGCTTTATCATCGGAACTTTTCCTTTGGACTTTTGAAGTCCGACTTGCGATGAAAGAACGGCGATTTACGCATGTTTACCTGTATTTCGGCTGTTGTCAATTGGCGTAGGTTCTGCCGTAGCGGTACGTGGTGGCTGTTACTAAACAATTGGCTAAAATAAGCGATTTTTAAGAGATTTTCCTTGTCAAAAAGTCTTGACATTTTAACAAAAATATGCTATAGTTTTCTCAAGTTCAACAGGAGAATCATCATGATCAAGACGACGTTTGCTCTTTGCCTCGCCATCTTCCTCTCGACAAGCCTCACTACCGGCTGCGGTCTCGTTTCCTTCACCTACACGGTGACTTCAGCGCCGACACAGGAATATCTGGCGACGCACTGCGTTTCCAGCAACAACTGCAGCACGCTGACTTCTACCGTCAAATGACCTTCCTTCTTCTTCAAACGTAAACCGCCTCGCTTCATGCAAGGCGGTTTTCTGATTGTCGAGATGTCCATTAGCCGCGAATCTCGGAAAGTCGGGCCGCCACGGCGTCAATGAAGCTTTGGGTCGTGGCGGGCTCGGAGACGCCGAGATCGGAGAGAGAGACGAGGTCCTTGGTCATGATGCCGCGGTCGATGCAGTCCACGGTGGCTTCCTCGAGATTGCGGCTGAACTCAATCACTTCCGGGGTGCCGTCCAGCTCGCCGCGCTTGGAGAGGGCACCTGCCCAGGCAAAGATGCTGGCAACGGAATTAGTCGAAGTGGGTTCGCCTTTGAGGTGCCTGTAGTAGTGGCGCTGCACGGTACCGTGGGCAGCCTCGAATTCGAAGGCGCCGCTGGGGCTGACCAGTACCGAGGTCATCAGGCCAAGGCTGCCGAAGCCGGCAGCAAGCATGTCGGACATGACGTCACCGTCATAGTTCATGCAGGCCCAAAGCATTCCGCCTTCGCTGCGCATGACGCGAGCGACGATGTCGTCGATCAGGCCGTAGGAATAAGTCACGCCCGCCGCTTCGAGGTCTTTCTTTTTGGCATCGACCTCTTCTGCGAAGATGGCGCGGAAGCGGGCGTGGTAGATTTTGGAAATCGTGTCCTTGGCGCCGAACCAGATGTCGATCTTTTCCGAAAGCGCGTACGCAATGCACGCTTGTGCGAACGAACGAATGGAAGCGTCGGTATTATGGATGGCCTGCAGTACGCCGGGACCTTTGAGCTTGGCCACGGGGATGCGTTCCTCCAGTCCGTTTGCGCCCTTGAATACCAATTCGGCATCGCCGGCGCCCCAGGGGGCGAACTCGGCGTTCTTGTAAATGTCGCCATAGGCATGGCGGGCGATGACGATGGGCTTTTTCCAACCGTGAACCATCGGCGGGATGCTCTTCACCAGGATGGGTTTGCGGAAAACCGTGCCGTCGAGAATGCCGCGGATGGTGGCGTTGGGGCTGGGCCACTCCTTGGCGAGGTCGTATTCCTTCACGCGGTCGGCGTTAGGGGTGATCGTGGCGCATTTGACGCCCACGCCATGCTTGAGGATGGCCGCGGCGGAGTCTGACGTGACCCTGTCGCCGGTGGCGTCGCGGTTGCGGATACCCAGATCGTAATATTCAAGCGTGACGTCGAGATACGGCAAAATCAGCTTTTCCTTTATAAGTGCCCAAATGACACGAGTCATCTCGTCGCCGTCCAGCTCTACCAGGGGGGATTTCACCGCGATCTTCTGTCGTGACATATTCGTTGAAGATTTCTATACTGATGAAGGAGGGGGCCGCACGCTTTGCATGCGAGTTGAATAAGCATACCATGAATGACCTTTTTGGAGTGATGCGAAAAATCAAGTCTCCAGCAGGCGAGGCGTCCTATGCGGACCTGCGCGCGCTCGAATCCCGTTATCCGAACGTGACGAGGTTGCCGTATTCGGTGCGCGTGCTCTTGGAGGCGACAGTGCGCAACTGCGATGACAAGCTGGTGACGAGACAAGACGTCGAGCGCCTGGCGGCATGGAAGTCGGACGGCATCGGCGAAGAGGGGTCGGAGTTCGGTTTCATGCCCAGTCGCGTGTTGCTGCAGGATTTCACCGGCGTTCCGGCGGTCGCCGATCTGGCTGCCATGCGCGATGCGGTGGCCAAGGGCGGCGGTGACCCTGCGCGCATCAATCCGCGCATTCCCGTGGACTTGGTGATCGATCATTCGGTGCAGGTGGATTACTCGGGTACGCCGGAAGCGTCGGCAGAAAACAGCCGCAAGGAATTTTTACGCAACGGCGAGCGCTACTCTTTTCTCAAATGGGGTCAGGGGGCCTTCAAGGATTTCCGGGTCGTGCCGCCGGGCATGGGTATCGTGCATCAGGTGAATCTTGAGAACCTTGCCACGGTGGTGCAGGTCCGCTCGGTCGACGGCGAGCTGGTGGCCGCACCGGACTCTCTGGTGGGCACGGATTCGCATACCACCATGATCAACGGGTTGGGCGTGCTGGGGTGGGGCGTCGGCGGCATCGAGGCCGAGGCGGCCATGCTCGGACAACCGATCGCCATGACTGCGCCGAAAGTGGTCGGCGTGGAATTGTTAGGCGCGTTGCGCGAAGGCGTGACCGCAACCGACGCGGTACTGACCCTGACGCAGACGCTTCGCAAGCACGGTGTCGTCGAGAAGTTCGTGGAATTTTACGGCGCGGGCATCGACGCCCTGTCGTTGGCGGATCGCGCCACGATTGCCAACATGGCGCCGGAGTACGGCGCCACGGTCGGATACTTTCCCGTTGATGACGAAACGCTGCGGTATCTCCGGCAGACGGGCCGCGACGAGGCATATGTGGAATTCGTGGGGCGCTACATGAAGGCGCAGGGAATGTTTCGTGCTGCCGATTCCGCAGTGCCGTCATACACGGAAACGCTTTCGTTCGATCTTTCAGCCGTGCAACCGTCGCTTGCCGGACCGAAGCGTCCGCAGGATCGCGTGCTTCTCGCGGACATGCGACGCTCGTTCAGGGAGACATTGGTCGCGCCGGTGTCAGCAAACGGTTACGGCATCGCGCCGGAGGCCGTCGGCGCCTCGGCGGTCGTCAACGTGCACGGCAAGGACGTGACGTTGCGGCACGGCTCCGTGCTGATTGCGGCAATCACCAGCTGTACGAACACCTCCAACCCGTCGGTGATGCTCGCTGCCGGCCTGCTCGCCAAGCGCGCGGCTGAGCGCGGGCTGACCGTGCCGGCTTACGTGAAGACCAGCCTTGCGCCCGGTTCGCGCGCCGTCACTTCGTATCTGCAGGCTGCCGGCCTCATGGACGGCCTGAACGCCCTTGGCTTCAACTTGGTAGGGTACGGCTGCACTACCTGCATCGGCAACAGCGGACCGATCGACGAGCATGTCGCGGCGGCAGTGGAGTCGTCCGACTTGGTCGGTGCCGCGGTGCTTTCGGGTAATCGCAACTTCGAAGGCCGAGTGCACCCTTCTACTCGGGCGAATTATTTGGCATCTCCGCCCCTGGTCGTCGCGTACGCGCTGGCCGGACGGATGGACATCGATTTTGCGACCGAGCCGCTCGGGGTCGCCGCGGACGGTACGTCGACGTATCTCAAGGACATCTGGCCGTCGTCGCACGACATCTCTGCCGCGGTCAGTTCGGCACTTACTCCGGAATTGTTTCGCAGCCAATATGCGAATATCTTTCGAGGCGGCGCCGAGTGGAACGCCGTTGCCGCACCGACCGGAAACCTGTACGCCTGGGAACCGGCGTCTACGTACATTCGCCGCCCGCCGTTCTTCGACGAAGCCGTGGTTCCGACCGACATCCATGGCGCACGAGCCTTGGCGATGTTTGGCGATTCCGTGACTACTGATCACATCTCTCCTGCCGGCACCATCGCCTCGAAGAGTCCGGCAGCGCGTTACCTCATCGCGCATGGCGTGGCTTCGGCCGACTTCAACTCTTATGGCGCACGCCGCGGCAATCATGAGGTGATGATGCGCGGGACCTTCGCAAACTCGCGGCTCAAGAACCTGCTGGTGAGCGGGACCGAGGGCAATGCCACGCTGTACGTTCCGAGCAACGAGATCTCCAGCGTGTATGATGCCTCCGAGCGCTACGCCGAGGAGGGGACGCCGTTGGTGATCATCGCCGGCAAGGACTACGGCATGGGTTCCTCGCGCGACTGGGCGGCCAAGGGCGTGCGACTGTTGGGCGTGCGCGCAGTGCTGTTCGAAAGCGTCGAGCGCATCCATCGCAGCAACCTGGTGGGCATGGGCGTATTGCCGCTGGAGTTCATGAAAGGCGAGACGCCCGCGATACTGGGGCTTACCGGCAGGGAAACCTACGACATTATCGGCATCGCAACGCTTGCGCCGAACGCCGCTGTTTCCGTCACGGCGACGGACGCCGATGGCCGAACCAAGACCTTTGCCATGCGCTGCCGTCTCGATTCGCCGGTGGAGGTCGAGTATTTCCGCGCGGGCGGCATCATGGCCTACGTTTTGCATGAGATGGCCTCGACGCAGGCTTAGCGAGTACCTGACGCGCAATCTTCCGCAAAAAAAGACCGCCACGCGAGAGCGCGGCGGTTTTTGTCATCAGGGCTTTTTCTTTGCTCGAGACTTCTTCTTTCGACGCTTCGGGATCGCCGGCTTTTCTTCTTCCTTGAGTTCCTCCGTAAGGGCTCGAGGAAAGCCGTTGGCGGCGCCGAACGCGCGGAATCGCTCAGCGGTGACTTCGAGCCACTTGGCCACGTTTTCGCAGTTGGTGAACCGCAGGTTGTCGCGCGCGTGCGCTCCGCGTTCGCCTCGATCGATGGCGGCGCCGATAAAAGAGATGCCGAACTCCAGCAGGTGGTTTGGCGCTATGTTGGGGTAGTTGTGCTCCCAAAATGCGTCCTTGCCGTGCTTGTAGTCCGTCGAGTCGTTGATGGCGCGTTCGAACGTATCGATGACACCGCTGCCGGCATCTCCGTTCGGCCAGCCGAGGGGCGACTCGACCAACATGCGGATCATGTGCCGGATTTCTTCCGGAAAGCGGAAGCGCGGCACGAAATCGATCAGGATCATGCCGTTCAAGTCCAGCTTTCCTTCGGCGAAAAGCTGCTTGACGGCCTCGTAGACTTCGTTCGCCTGCTTTCCGAGCAGCGCTGCGACTTCCTGCATGTAGATCATTCCCGACGCGGCCTGGCCGTAGTACCGTCCCGCTTCGACGGTGCGGTGGATGAGCAGGATGGTTTCCGCCAGTCCGATGGCGTCGAGGTTCTTGCGCAGAACCTTCCCGCACGATGCGAGATAGTCCGCTCTCACGCCCTTTTTTGCCTTGCAGTCTTCGGGATCGCGCCGACCCACGACTACGCCGGTAGGGTTGCCGTCTTCTTTCTCGGGCACGACGTCGTAGTCGCACTCGCATACCAGCTCTTGGACCGTCTTTTTGCCAGGATCATCCAGAAGGCCGCGGAGAATGAGGGCCACCTCGTGACCGTCAATCTCCCAGTGCCGGATGATCCTGTGCGAACGCCCCGCTTCGTCATCGAGCCTGAAATCAATGGGCATGTGTCACTCCTTGTCGTAAAAGAACCGTCTCTACGCTACCTTTCGCGGCAGTAACGTGCAAGCGTCTCGTCCGCGCTCGCAGCCTTGCCAAAAGGTCATCTTCATGTCACGGTCGAAGCACGTCCTTTTTACGCGGCAACATGCCGCATTCATTTCTTCGGCGGTCCAAAAGGCCGCAAAAAAGAGGCCAACGATGAGCGCACTCAACGACGGGAAAACGGCTATTGCCAGCTACTTGGAAGACATCCGCCGGTTCGTGCCGTTGGAGCTCGAAGAAGAGCGGCGTCTGGCGCGCGCATACGTTGCCGGCGACAAGGCGGCAGGCGATCGCATCGTGCGGGCGCATCTGCGCTTCGTCGTCGCGGAAGCCAGGCGATTTTGCGGGAGGGGCGTACCTCTCGAGGACTTGATTCAGGAAGGGAACCTCGGTTTGGTGAGGGCTATCGTCAAGTACGATGCCGACAGGGAAAAGACCGAGTCCGAGGGGACGGTCAAGTTCATCTCATATGCCAAGTACTGGGTGAAGGCGATGATGCTTGCCTCCATCGGGGAGTACGGCAAGCCGATCAAGCTTGGCCGGAATATCCGGTCGCAAGTCGCGCGGATGCGTACGCTGAACGCTCGCGCCGAAGTCCGTTCCGGCAGGCGGGCACATGACGAAGAAGTCGCGAGCGTGCTGGGCGTGGAGTCGGCGGAAGTCGAAAGGCTCCGTGAAGCCGAGGCGATCAACTTCCGTTCCCTGGATAAGCCGGCAGGCAGCACCGATGACGAAAGCGAGCAGTCCACGCTCTATGCGCTCATTGCGTCTGAGCAGCCTGCAGCCGACGACGTGCTGGCCGCGAAGTCTGACGGTGCGCAGCTGCGCCGCGCAGTGGAGCGGATCGTAAGCGGCCTCGGATCGCGGGATCGGAAGCTCTTCGATGAACGGCTGATGTGCGAGAAAGAGGACCAAAAGACGTCGAAACAAGTCGGTCTCGAGATGGGCGTTTCGCGGGTGCGAGCCCAGCAACTGGAAGACCGGCTGAAGGCGAACCTTCGGCGGCAATTGCAGCCATTCGTGGAGTGAATATTCACCGGCCTTCATGGCCGGTTTTTCTTTGGGGACATGAGGAACGGGACGGGACTTGCGCGGGCGGAAGCCTTGTCATTCGACTGTCTTTGCGTTAGCATCCACTCGCAACAGAAAGGATTGACGATGCTTACCGACAAAGAACGTGAGGATCTCGCCGAAAGGCTGCAGGAGATGCCTCTGGAGAAGCTCGAGAAGATCCGCGATCAGCTGATCAGGTCGAAAAATGCCATGCAAGACCTGAACTCGGATTTTCCTGCCACAAGAGAATTTCTGAAGGCGCGAGGCTTGACCAACGTTGGCCAGCTCGACGCCGCTGGACGTGCCGACTTGCAGCGGCACCTGCTCGATGTCTTGGAAAAAATCGCCAAAGCTCGCGCGTGATGCGCCATTCCCCGATGCTTATCGGGGTTTTTTGTATGCCGTTTGCGTACGGCCGGCTTGTCAATCTGCCTAAACCCGTCCCAACCTTGCCATTCCGCCTTTTTTCAGTAGGATATCCCCACTGCTGATACTCTCCCTCAAGATAAGGCAAAACGACCACCTTAGGGTTGACAAAATGACCAATTTCTGGTAGGCTCAAACGTCGCCCGCCAAACCGGACGATTTTGTTTTGGCTTAACACAGCAAAGATATGAGGATGACCAACTATCGCTCCCTGGCCGCCAACAATTACGGCAGGATCGCAACGGCCCTTCTCACCTTGATCTTGGTGATTCAGCCAGTATCGGTGTCGGCTGAAACGGTTTCTGGCCTTAATGTGGGCCAAGAACTTACTTCTGTTGACGAAAACCCTCTCAGTACCCAGGGCGATGCACCGGCTCAGCTGCCGGTTCCGCCCACCGCCCAAAAGATTCTGCTGCAAGCTTGTCAGAATCACGGCTATTCGGAGGGTTGCGCCAAAGCGCTGCTTGGCATGATGTGGAAGGAATCCAGCAATATCAGCAATGCCGTGGGCGATCATGGCTTGGCTCTTGGGTACTTCCAGATTCACTACCGCCTTCACAACGTCTCCCGCGCATGCGCCACGGACCTCGCCTGTTCCGCCGAGTGGACCATCAAATACATGGAACGCAACGGCTATCCGAAGTACGTCGCATATGCGGTTCAGTGTCATAACGGCTGCGGCATCAATAACGGTTATGCGGTAGCGGCGCTTCGTAACGGCGAACGCCTCTGGAGCGCGCCGATGACCGTCGAGGTCGCCATGGCCAAGTAATGACAAAAAAGCCCCTTTCTCTCCAGGACGGGGCTTTTTTGCTGCTCGTTACCGCTCGCGGCATCTTTCGTATGCTATGATAGCCATGATTTCTCTCGGATAATCTCATGATTTTCGACATCCGCTAATGAAAAGCCGACACGCGATGCTCATCATGACAGCGCCGACCATCCTTTTTTTGGCTGTCTTGGCGACCGCAACGGTAAGGGCCTTGCCGCAACATGTCACACCGCCAAAACCGACTCCGCTGTCTACGCTGGTACCTACTGCCTTCGAAATTGCGAGCCAGTCGCCTGCGTCGGCTTTCGTCCCCGTAGTACCCGATGCCAAAGGATCAAGCGGAGCCGCCGTTCCGCGCACCACGTTCGTGGCGGTGGGCGACATCATGCTTTCGCGCTCAGTGGGAGCGGTCATCCGTCAAAAGAATGACGTCAAATATCCTTACGCCGCCACCGCCGACTTCACTCGCGGGGTCGATATCGCGTTTGCCAACCTTGAAACGGCTGTCACTCCGGGGAGGGCCATCGCACCAGGAGAGATGACTTTCCGCGCCGACCCGGACACCGTGAAGGGTCTGGCCGACGCGGGTTTCGACGTAGTGTCGCTGGCCAACAATCACGTTCCCAACTTCGGACAGAAGGGACTGACCGACACCTTCAAGCATCTGCACGACGCGGGCATAGCCTATGCGGGCGCAGGAGAAGACGCCGCGGTCGCGCATGCGCCTGCCATTATTGAGCGCAACGGCTTGCGATTCGCTTTTCTTGCGTACAATGATCACGATGTCGTGCCTGCGTCTTACGCGGCCGCGGACAAACATGCCGGTACGGCATTCATGGACGCGGATGCAATGACCGTCGCGGTCAAAGCCGCGCGCGCGAATGCCGACGTGGTCATCGTTTCGATGCACTCCGGCCATGAGTACGCCTTCGTGCCGGACAAGTCGCAAATCGATTTCGCGCACGCCGCCATCGACGCCGGTGCAGACGCGGTCATCGGCCATCACGCGCATGTGGTTCAGTCCGTTGAGTACTACAAGGGCAAGGCCATTTTTTACGGACTTGGCAATTTCATCTTTGACCAAGACTGGTCGGTGCCGACGCGGGAGGGATTGGTGATTAAGGTCACTTTTGCGGGAACCAAGGTGGTCGGTCTGGAGGCGTTTCCCGTGCAAATTCTGCACGGCAGTCAGCCGAATTTTTCCAGCGATGCCGCGGCTGACGAGACACTGGCGCGGTTGGGCGTACCTGTGCAGAAAGTGGGGGACGGTTATCAGCTGGTACTGCCGGAAGCGCCCGCGCCGTAACGCGTCTCACTCTGGCAAAACGGCCGATTTCGTGTAGGCTGATGTAAAAGATACTTATCCGAAGCTATGTCTGACGAAAATACTCCCTCTACTTCTTGGGGTGCCGTCGCCCAGTGGTACGACCAACTGCTCGGCAAAGATGACACTTTTCAAGCCAACGTCATCCTGCCCAACCTGATGCGTCTGCTTGAAGTGAGGCGTGGCGAACGTATCCTCGACCTTGCCTGCGGTCAGGGATTTTTTTCGTACGCGTTGGCTTCGTGCGGGGCGCACGTGACGGGTACGGACATCTCGCCGGAACTGATCGCGCTGGCAAAGCAGCATACGCCGACCGTCGGCAGAAAGCAGGGCGAGGCGCCGAAAAAGATGTCGGTGCAATTTGCCGTCGCTTCCGCCAATCAGCAAACGCCGGTTGCGACCGCTTCGATGGATCGCGCGCTCATCGTCCTTGCCATTCAGAACATCGAGGACGTCAAGGGCACGTTCTGGGAAGTGCATCGCGCGCTCAAGCCCGACGGTACGCTGCACGTGGTACTGAACCATCCGGCATTTCGCGTTCCCAAAGGCAGCAGTTGGGAATGGGATAAGAACGGCATGCAGTACCGCCGCGTCGACAAGTATCTCTTGGAAACAAGGGTGAAGATCCAAATGAAGCCGGGCGATGACCCCGGACTGACGACCGTATCGTTTCATCGGCCGCTGCAATTTTACGTGAAGACTCTGGTTAACAGCGGCTTCGTCATCACGAACCTGGAAGAGTGGACCTCTCACAAGACCAGCGACTCCGGCCCGCGCGCGGCCGAGGAAAACCGTGCCCGTAATGAGATTCCGATGTTCCTCTACCTTGAGGCTCGTCGCACCCGTTAATCACGGGGCTTTTCGATTATCGATAGTGCAGCATGGCCAGATAGTCGGCGGCGTTCATGTTGAAGTCCGCCAGCTTCGAATCCGCGCCGAGACTGCTCATGAAGAACGTGCCTTGAGATGCGATAAAGACGACTCCCAGCAACACCATGAATGCCGCGGCGATGGCGTTCGTGGAGTGCACCGTATGCTCCTTGTCGGCCATTTTGAACTTCAACAATTTTCCCTTGAGCGCGGGATGCTTTAGCAACTTTACCCTGTCGGCGACGAAGGCCAGCGCGAGCAGGGGCGTTGCCAAGCCGATGCCGTAGGAGGTGAGGATCACCAGTGAAAAGAGGCGATTGCGTTCCATCGCCGAAAGCGCAAAAACCATGCCCAGCAGTGGAGCGGTACATCCGGCTACGGTGAAGCCGAAGACTATGCCGATCAGGTACGACGAAAGCGAGTCGTGATGAAAACCGCGCTTGCTGAGAAACTGCGGCACTGGAACGTGCAGGCTTCGTCCGGCAAGGGCGTAAGCGGCGAGTCCGAAAAACAGGATGCCGCCGAGCCAGGTGAGCTCGCGGCGATGCAACAGCAGCGGCGTCGAGATGAGGCGGATGCCTAAGCCAAGAGGAATGAACAGCGTCAAAAATCCCGCGAGGAACCAGAAAGTGGCTACGATCAGCTCAGAGCGCTTCTTGAAGGTGTAGGCAAAAAAACTGGGCAGAAGCACTGCGCCGCAGGGGGCAAAAAACGATAGCAGGCCCGCGAGGTAGGCAATGGGGACGGCAGGTATGTGCATAATACACTACAGATGGTAGTTCACTTTGCGAGCGCCTGCAAGCGTTGCGGGACGGTTACGACGGACAACGGATCGCCGATAGGATGCAGATCGAGCATCTTTTGCGAGGTGACGATGACGTTGGACCAACGGTACCCAAATGACAGGAAAACGTCCTCGCTGGGAATCGGACGCTTCTTGCCGCCAGAAATGACATACACCGCAGGATCAGACGGCGCTTTCACCAGCACGCCGTCGTCGAAACGTATCGGATCGCCATCTGCCATGGCTGACAGCGTGGCGGTGGACGCGCGACCTATCGGCTCGTTGTAAAAATTAACTGCCAGCAGCGCCTTGTCGTAGAGCGGATGCTTGGTGCCGTCGGCGACGTAGTAGATGCCCCCGGTTTCCTCATCCTGCAGCAGCTCACCCGTTGCGGATTCGGTGGCGGCCGTAATGGGGTCACCGTCGGCATAGTCCGCAAGGTCCGCGACGGTGGCAGGGCGGACCTCCTCGGGATTGAAACCGATTTTGGCGAATACTTCCATCGAAACGATGTGACGCTTGGCGTTACCTGCCAGAAGATAGATTGCGCCGTCTTCCGTGCGGACAAGCGAAAAATCCGCGAAGCGCACGGGGCGGCCGGGCGACTGCTGCACGAAACCCGTGAAGACGTCATGGTCGATGTCCACGGGAACGATGCCGCTGAAGCGGGAGGCAAGGACTGCGGGATTGGCAACCTGGCGGAATTTTCCGGCCTGCACCAGGGCAATCGCGCCCGTCTTGGCATCGCGCGCCAGCGTCCCGTCGGGAAACTGCATCTCAGAGTTTCCGTCGCCGAACCAGCGGTTCCAGATGGTCCAAAGTAACAGATTGCCATGCATGTGCGGCGTGTAGCTGTAGAGCGCGGCAGTGGCCAGATTGTCGGGCGTGACGAAGGTGTCGTTGACCGAGTAAGTGATGCCCGGTCGGCGCAGTGACGCGTCAATCGCGGAGTGCTGAAAAAACCAATCGATCCAGCCTGCCCCGGCGTCTACTTGTCGCGCGAAACCGCGATACTTCTGCGCCAAGGCGGAAGCGCGCGCGCACCCGTCGCAAAGGGCATAGCCGGTAGCCCACTCCAGCTGCTTCTTGGCCGGCACGTTCGTCTCGACCGCGCTGGACTCCTTTTGGATCAGCGCCAGGATGTATTGCGGATTTACATGATACCGCACGGCGGCATCGGCCACTATCTGCGCGCCGTTCTTGCGCTTGCCGTCGACCGGATCGATGTCTCGCACATTGGCAAGGCCGCCCTTTTTATCAAGAAAATCACGAATCTCGGCGTAGGACATTGCGTCGTAGCGGCGCAGGGTGACGTCGTCGAGAATGTGTTCGGGGTTGAAGGTGGCGGCCAATGCCACGGACGTCAATGACGCTGCCAGCAACGACGTGGCAGCAGCGGCAATGACGACGATCCTGATAATGCGCATACGGCGGAAGTATAGCAGAGGTGGGATGAAAACGCCGTCAGATGACGCGGATGACGGCGCATGATACTCTTTCAGCACGCGCATTCGTCATGATGACATCAGCGCAGTACGCCTTGCCTATGAAGAAAACGATTCAATTCATGATTGTCGGGATGCATTGCGCTTCCTGTTCGGTGCGCAACGAGCGCGCGCTCGTTCGGCTGCCTGGCGTGATTGAGGCCGCGGTAAATTTTGGCACGCACACGGCCACGGTCACTTTCGACACCTCTGCCACCGATGAGACCGCGCTTTACGATGCGGTCATCGGCACGGGTTACAAGGTCATGGCCTCCGGCCACAAGGATGAGCAGGGCGCCGAGGAACGCAAGGTCGTGGCTACGGCAAAGTTGCGAATGCAGTTGGCGATCATCTTTTCCGCGCCCACCATCATCACGTCGTTGCTCAATTTCACCCTTCCGGGAGTCTCGTTGCACATCAGTTCGGTGCATTGGATGCAGATGATCTTGACGGGAATCGTCGTCTTCGTGCTGGGATGGTCATTTCATGTGGGCATGGCCTCTCAACTTCGCATCGGTGCCGCCAACATGGACACTCTCGTGTCCATCGGTACTGCTTCGACCTTTTTTTACAGCTTCTGGTCCGCACTTTCCGGCTACGGCCATGTCTATTTCGTGACGGCGACCATGGTCGCGATGCTCATCCTGATAGGGCAGTACTTTGAGGAAAAAAGCCGAGGCAGCGCCTCGGATGCCATTCGCAAGCTGATGGAATTAGGCGCCAAAGACGCGCGCCTGTTCCTTTTTGACGGGTCTGACCGCGAAGTGCCGATTGACGCGGTGAAAATCGGCGACATGCTGCTGGTAAAGCCCGGAGAAAAAATCCCGCTGGACGGCGTGGTGCTGCAGGGCGACTCGTCCGTTGACGAGTCGATGCTCACCGGCGAAAGCCTTCCGGTCGGCAAGCATCCTGCCGACGACGTCTTCGGTTCCACGATGAACCAGAACGGCATGCTCATCGTGGAGGTGAAGAAGTTGGCGGGGGACACGGCGCTGGCGCAGATCGTGCGCATGGTGGCCGAAGCGCAAGGCAAGAAGACCCCGATTCAAAAACTCGTCGATCGCGTTTCATCCGTCTTCGTGCCGGTGGTGCTGATGATTGCGGCGCTGACGGCCATCGCCTGGTATGCCAGTACGGGCGACGTGAGCAGCGCGCTGATTCCGGCGGTCGCGGTACTGGTCATCGCCTGTCCATGCGCGCTGGGCTTGGCGACGCCGACGGCCATCATGGTGGGTACGGGCACCGGCGCACAGCACGGCATCATCATAAAGAATGGTCAGGCCCTGGAGAAGGCGCATGCCGTGGATACCATCGTGTTCGACAAGACGGGTACGTTGACCGAAGGCAGGCCGACCGTCACCGACGTCGTCGCGTTGGCCGCCATGCCAGCGGATGAAGCGTTGCGCATCGCCGCCTCGCTTGAAACGTATTCCGAGCACCCGTTAGCTCGCGCCATCGTGGCCGAAGCCAAAAAGCGCAATCTCGCCCTTGCCAGGACCTATGAGTTTACGGTCTTGCCCGGCAAGGGCATTGAAGGCGTCATTGAGGGGCATAAGGTGCGCATTGGCAGCGGCAAGATCGCGGATGGCGGCGAGGCGCTTTCAGCCGAAGGGCTGTTCCTGCTTTCCAAGCTCGAAGAGCAGGGAAAAACGGCAGTGCGCATCTTCATCGACGACGTACCGAGTGGCCTGGTGGCAATTGCCGATATCGCCAAGACCGATGCGCGCCGCGCCGTCGAGGATCTTCGTGCCGACGGTATCGAGGTTTTCATGCTCACCGGTGATAATCGCGGCACGGCCATGGCCATCGCCTTGCTGCTGGGCATTCCTCCAAATCACGTCATCCCCGAAGTCTTGCCGCAACAGAAGTCCGTTGAAATCAAGCGGTTGCAGGAAGAAGGGCGCATTGTGGGCTTCGTCGGCGATGGCATCAACGACGCGCCAGCGCTGGTCCAGGCCGACTTAGGCGTCGCGGTGGGCACTGGCACCGATATTGCCATCGAGGCCGGCAGCATCGTGCTGGTCAAGGGTAATCCGTCGAAGGTCGTCGATGCGTTGCGCCTGTCACGTCAGACATTCTCGGTCATCCAGCAGAATCTCTTTTGGGCTTTTTTCTATAACATCATGGCCGTGCCTGTTGCCGCACTCGGCTTTTTGACACCCATGATCGCCTCGGCTGCCATGGCCTTTTCGTCCGTTTCGGTCGTGGCCAACTCGCTTCGCATCCGCAACATGCGCTTCAAGACGTTGGTCGAAAATGCCCAAGCCAAGCCTAAAAAGTAGGCAGCGAACCGACAAACGGCTTAACATGTGCTATGATACTTGTGTCGACGGTCCTTACGCCGTCTGCTTACTTATGAATGTGTCATCGGTATGATGAAGAAAATGTGCGGCGTCCATAAAGTCGCGAAGATACTCCTGATGATCGGCGGACTCAATTGGCTTCTCGTCGGCATCTTCCAACAGGACCTTTTCTCCATGATGGGTTTGGCAGGAGGCTACATCGCCCGCGCCGCCTATGTGCTGATCGGTCTTTCCGCCCTCAGCATGTTCGCCGTTAAGAAGTGCTGCATGAAGGGCGGTTGCGCCTGCGGCTCCAAGGGTTGCGGCGAATGCTGCGCAATGGACAAGGAAAAGGCCATAGGCATGAAGAAACCGTGCGCTTGCGGCTCCGGCAAGCCGGGCTGGCAGTGCTGCATGAAGGGCGATGCCGAAAAAATGAAAGGCTGCGATTGCCTGTGCGGCTCCGGCAAGAAGGTCGAGGACTGCTGCATGAAGGGCTCTGAAACGCAGCAGTAACATGCCTCGCCGCCCCGCCTCACTGCGGGGCGGTTTTTGTTTGTAAGGAATTGCCATTCTCCGCGTCTTCTGATATCACGAACTCAAGGAGCTCACTCCACATGCGTCACTTTTACGCGGCCTCGGCCCTTCTCGTTGGCAGCGGCGTTTCGATCTTCTTCAGAAGCGAACGCGTCGCGCCGTTGATGCTGCCGCAGCTCTGCATCCTCGGGATGACGATTTCGCTCTTTCTTGGCACGCTCCGTCTGAACGACGGCCTCGACAAAAAAACGGACGGCAAGTAAGACCTCCCCCGCCACTCGGCGGGGGTTTTTGCTGCCATGTATCGGCTAAGTTGACTTTGCCCGCAACGGTGCTATGACTTCCTTGAGGAGGTGATTCGTCATGCGAAAAAAAAGCGCCTGGAACGTGAAGTTTGTCGGCATGGCGACCGCCGTGATCGCGGTTTGCTGCCTGGCTTGGATGATATTCTTCGCCGACGGAACGCTGGCACATGACGCCACGGCCCTCGCCGTCGAGTTTGTCTGCTGGGTGATCCTCGTCTTTCTGTTCTTTCGGCAGAGTGACAGACGTCGTGCGGTCTCACGCTGCGAGCTCTGCAACAGGAAAATGGGGGCGCAGACTGACCACATGATCTGGGCGCACCGTTACGGCCTGGAGGCGTGCCACGACTGCAGCTTCAAATTGCAGTTCGCCTTCGATACGGTCGAACCGCGTGAGGCTGGAAGGACCCTTCATTGAGCGCCTCGCGTGAGGCGCTTTTTCATTCGCGTTCTTTCTTTACCCTTTCGAATGCGGCAAAAGACGATATGGTTGACAAAAGCACAAAAAACCGCTTTGATTGGCAGCGGTCCGCAAAGGAGGATCCAATGCGCATTTTTCGGAAAACGCTCAATACGCTTCTTTCCGGTCTCTCAAAGAAAAGGTATCGCCTGAGAAGACTTTCTTCTGCGGTCATCGACCTGGTGTACGCGGGCATCGTGATCGTCGGCGGCATCGGCGAACTGGTGCGTCCGCAGAAAAAACAGAAGCCCGTCAGCGCCTCTTCCGAAACGCCGAAAAACCCGCAGTCCGTCCGACCGGAGCGCAGATACACCATTTTGCCTCCAAAAAATCAGACGTCAGAACGTTCCGGTCTCAAGTTGGTGCGCACCGACGGCAAGCCGCAGCCGAGGAGAGGGTACAAAAAATAATGGCGAGAAAAAGGCGAGACGCCAAAAGGCCGATGCCAGACGGCGACCTGATTCTGCCAAGCATGCCGAAGAATCCGCTGCTGCCATCTTTCCCCATCCAGCCAGATTTGGGAGAGCTCGGTTTCTCCGAGTCGGACGTGGAATCACAGGAGCCGCTTAAGACGATACTGCATCCCGCCAAGACGCGGGGCGGCCAGATATTGCCGCCGGCCCCTCGCTGACGACGCCGCGAATTATTCCGGCGTTTTTTATTTTCTCGACGGCCCCCCTTGAACATTTCGTTGAGAGGTGCTATCAAGTTAAGCAGTCAGATCGCCCGCACCAACGACGGAGTTACATGGACCAGACATTTGATTTTCAGGCACTGTCGACGTTTTGGAATCAGATTTCCCACTACGTCGAGTACGTCATGTACGGTCTCTTCCTGCTGGCGTTCCTGTTGACCTGCGCCGCGCTCGGGAGAACCGCCGTACTGCCACAAAAGCCCGATGGCGAAGGCTCCAAAAAGGAAAAGCCGTAACCTACACGAACTGCGGCAATCAGAACCGCATCTTGCACCGGCCATAAGCCGGTTTTTCTTTTCCTCATTTCAAGTATTGACGGCAAACTTAAAAGATGATTAAATCCTAGCATTAAACTAGGATTTTGATTTTGTGCTTAACGTACCGCAAAAAGCCGACCACGCCCTGGTTTTGATGCGCCACCTGGCATTGCGACATGCGCATGGGTTGCCGCTTTCTTTGGAAGATGTCGCCAAAGCCGAAGGCATTTCTCAGGGATATCTCGAGGAGGTGGCCCGGCTTTTGCGAACCGCCAAGCTCGTGGAGGGACGCCGCGGCGCGCACGGAGGTTACGTGCTCTCGCGGGAACCTCAGGATATCACCGTGGCAGACGTGGTCACGGCCATCGAGGGGCACAAGTGGACGGCCGAGTGCTTGGGCGATGCCAAACGCACCCGCGTCGCCGCGCATGACATGGTTTGGCGCAAAGTCCAAGGGCAGGTGATGACCACGCTTCGCGGCATGACCATTGCCAACGTTGCCGAAGTTGCCGTGGCACATGCCAAGGCTCTTTCCGATCTCACCGAATGAGTATGGAGGAAACGATCGATCCCATCCGCGCGGTCTACGATGACCACTCCGACGCGAAGGTGAAGTACGCCGCACCCGAAGGACTCTCCGAAGAGGTGGTGCGCGAGATTTCGCGTCAAAAAAACGAACCTGAATGGATGCTGGAGAAGCGTCTCAGGGGTCTCGAGCTTTTTTTGCTGACCGAA
This sequence comes from bacterium, assembly GCA_023246195.1. Classification (GTDB taxonomy): domain Bacteria; phylum Patescibacteriota; class Patescibacteriia; order SG8-24; family SG8-24; genus JAHFIW01. The sequence continues at coordinate 2,802 of JAHFIW010000004.1, read as the reverse complement.
ATGCCGTCGTGGGGTCCGCCGCTCACCAATCTCGATCTCGACAAGATCATCTATTACGTTCGCCCCGACACCGGCGAGTCGAAGACCTGGGAGGAGGTTCCGGCCGACATTCGCGCCACATTTGAGAAATTGGGCATACCTGAAGCCGAGCGCAGTTCGCTCTCCGGCGTCGGCGCGCAATTCGATTCCGACGTGATCTACCACAACCTCAAAAAGGAGTGGGAAGACAAAGGAGTCGTTTTTGAGAACATGGACGTCGCCGTACGCAAGTATCCGGACCTCGTGAAGAAGTACTTCATGACCGACTGCATTCCCGTCTCCGACCACAAGTTCATCATGCTCCACGCCGCAGTTTGGAGCGGCGGCACTTTCATTTATGTGCCGCCAGGCGTGAAGGTCAACGTGCCTCTGCAGGCCTACTTCCGCATGAACCAGGAACGCGGCGGCCAGTTTGAGCACACCCTTATCATCGTGGACGAAGGCGCGTCCGTCGATTACATCGAGGGTTGCAGCGCGCCTCGATTCGCTGCCAGCGCCTTGCATGCGGGTTGCGTTGAGGTTCACGTGAAGAAGAACGCCCGCATCAAATATGCCTCAATCGAGAACTGGAGCAAGAATACGTTTAACCTGAACACCAAACGCGCCGTCGTTGACGCGCACGGCACGGTGGAATGGCTGAACGGCAACATGGGCTCCGGTACGACGATGCTGTATCCCTGCAGCGTGCTCCGCGGCGAGTACGCGCGGTCGGAATCGCTCGGCGTGGCCTTTGCCGGTCCCGGACAGAATCAGGATACCGGCTCAAAGGTGATTCATGCGGCGCCGCACACCGCATCCGTGATCAGGGCAAAGTCCATCAGCAAGGACGGCGGCGTCTCCACGTACCGCGGGTTGGTGCGAGTGACGGCAGCCGCGCGTGAAGTCGTCAGCTCGGTAAACTGCGACGCGCTGCTCATCGGTGACTCGTCGGTTTCCAACACTTATCCGTTCATGCGCGTCGACAACGGCGCGGTGGACGTGGCGCATGAGGCGACGGTCGGGCGCATCGGAGAGGAAGAAATCTTCTACCTGATGTCGCGCGGACTTTCGGAAGAAAGGGCGACGAGAATGATAGTCAGCGGGTTCATCGAGCCTGTCACCAAGCGATTGCCCCTGGAATACGCAGTTGAGCTGAACAAGCTGATTGAGCTGGAATTGACGGGGTCTGTGGGCTGAGGCGCGCTTCTCTGACGACGCGTCCTTCCGTAGAAAATGATCATCAGTATGAACAACGTGCAGACGGCAAAATACGCGACCCTGGACGAGCTCCGCAAGGCAACTGCGGCTGGCTTTGCTTTGGCTCCGGAGGTTTCGCTCAAGTACGGATTGAACGTGTTTTTTGCGCCAGCGGACGTACCCTTGCCGTTCGGCGAAGCAGCCGAAGTCGCGCGTTCCGAGATTCGCGTGCCGGACGGCGTGACGACGTACTCTTTTGCCGAGGCCCTGCTGAAGCCGGAGCTGGCAAAGCGCATTTTGGAATGCTTGTCGGCGCCTGACGCGCGTGCGGAGAAAATCTCCGCTTGGCACGGCAGCCAGGCCGGTCTTGGCTCGCTCATCATCGTGCCGCCGAACTTTTCCTCCGAAGAACCTGTCCGCATCGACTTAGTTTTCAGCGATGCGCGCCGTGTCGAGAACGTGATCGTAATCGTGGGCGAGGGGAGCCGCGTCACCGTCGTCGAACATCTTCGTTCGGCCGACGGCTCCCAGTTCAGCGCTCCCGACTTCAAACTCCGCAGCTCCGTCACCGACGTCATCGTCCACCCCAACGCAAAGGCCACGCATATTTCGCTCCAGGACTTCGCCGAAAACGTCACTGATCTCTCTCTCAAGCGGGCCACGGTGAAGCGCGACGCGTCGATGTCGTGGATCGAGTGCGTTTTCGGCGGCGGGTTCAGCCAGTCGTCGGCCATTACCGAACTCGTTGAAGAGGGCGCTTCGGTACGCGCAAAGACGCAGTTCTTCGGGCGTGGTACGCAAAAATTCGACTTGTCTCAAAACGTCCGTCATATCGCCTCGAATACGCATTCGGAGCTTCGCACTCGCGGTGCCTTGATGGATACGGCCAAGACCGTTTATCGCGGTCTCGTGCGCGTGGAAAAAGGGACCAGGGGTTGCGTCGGCCATCAAAAGGAAGATACGCTTCTTCTTGGAGAGAAGGCCGAGATCGACGCGGTGCCGAATCTTGAAATCGAAGCGGCCGACGTTCGTTGCGGACACGGCGCATCGGTCGGCCGTCTCGACAAGGAAAAGCTTTTCTACCTGATGTCGCGCGGACTTGACGAGGCCGCCAGCCGCAAATTCCTGGTGGAAGGTTTCTTTGCGCCCATCGTGGCCGAGATGCGTGCCGGCGGGCTGGAAGATCGCGTGCAGTGCATCATCGATGAACGAATTGCCCCGCTCTGATATGAAAGACGCTCTCGACGTCGCAAAAATCCGTCAGGATTTCCCGATGCTGTCGCAAACCGACGGCAGGCGTTTTGCGTATTTGGACAGCGCCTCGTCGTCGCTGACGCCGGTGCAGGTGCTGGAAGCGCAGGACGCCTACTATCGCACGTACCGTGCCAACGTGCATCGCGGCATGTATAAGATCAGCGAGAAGGCCACTGAGCGCTTCGAGGAAGTCCGTCGCAAAGTCGCCGATTTCATCCGTGCAGGCGAAGACGAAATCGTGTTCACCCGCGGCGCCACCGAGTCGCTCAACATGGTGGCGCATTCGCTGGCCGCGCAGCTCCGTAATGGCGACGACGTGGTGATGACCGTCAT
>JAHFIW010000003.1:57301-62756 GCA_023246195.1 bacterium | reverse complement strand
GCGCGTGATATTCGTATCGTGGCATGGTCGAAAAGAGAGTAGAGAAAGGAGAAGCGGCTGCTTACGGCAGGTTGAGCACCTTCTTGATCTTCTCGACGGCTTCGGCCGGCACGAAGTGGGCCTTGATGAGATAGTCTACGGCACCGTCGGCAAGGCCCTTCTCGATGTCTTCCTTCTGACCGAGATTGGTAAGCATGATGACCGGAATATCCTTCGTTTCAGAGTCGGCCTTGAGGCGTTTGAGCACCTCGAACCCGTCGAGTTTCGGCATGAGCACGTCAAGAAGGATCATGGCCGGTTTTTCCTTCATGGCGGCCTTCAGGCCATCTTCGCCGTCGCGGGCGGAAACGACCTCGAATCCCTCGATCTCGAGCTTCGTCGCGTATATGCCGGAAAGAAACGCGTCGTCATCGACAATAAGCACTTTGACTTTCTTCTCGGCCATATGGTGTGAGCTAAGGTGGCAGAAAAATTAACAACGCCGCATTCCCCTATTACGCGGAAGAAATTACTCGGCAGTGATTCGCATGACTTCCTCAATTGTAGTTGAACCCTCCAAAGCCTTCAAGAGCGCATCCTGACGCAGCGTGATGACGCCCTGCTTATTGAGGATCTTCCTGACATCGTCCATGGGAAAACCCTTGGTAATCAGCAGGCGCAGCTCCTCGTCGTAGACGATCATTTCCGCGCAGGCCACGCGGCCCACGTAACCGGAGTTTCCGCAGCGGACGCACCCGACGCCCTTGTACACCACGAGTTTCGCGGGAGAAAGGTCGAGATGCGTCTTGTAGGTTTCGGGAATGGCATCGATCTCCCTTCGGATGGAGTCCTCGATTTCCGGCGGTAACGAAGTCGGCGACTTGCAGCGTTCGCAGATCTTGCGACCGAGCCGCTGGGCGATGGCCACGTTCAGCGTGGCCGAGAGAAGGAACGGCTCCACGTGCATGTCGACCATACGCGGCACCACGCCGATCGCGTCGTTGGTGTGCAACGTCGAGAAGATGAGGTGGCCGGTCAGCGCGGCATGAATGGCCAGCTCGGCCGTTTCGCCGTCGCGGATTTCACCGACCATGACGATGTTCGGATCTTGACGCAGGATGGCGCGCAGGCCTGCGGCAAAGTCATAGCCGACGTCGGGACGCACCTGCGACTGATTCACGCCCTTGATGTAGTACTCGATGGGATCTTCCAGCGTAGAGATGTTGACGCCTTCCTCGTTGCGCATGGTCAGCACCGTGAGCAAGGTAGTGGATTTGCCGGATCCCGTAGGACCGGTGATGAGGAAAATGCCATGAGGCTTTCGGACTTCCCTCTTGATGAGGTCGACGAATTGCGAGCGGAAACCGAGCTGATCAAGCGTCGGCACGCCCCTGGTGGTGTCCAAAATGCGCATCACGACCTTCTCCGTGTCGGCCAGCGGAATCGTCGAGACGCGGAAGTCGATCACCTTGCCGTTGAAGCTTTCGGTGATGCGACCGTCCTGCGGGACGCGGGTCTCGTCGAGCTTGAGGTTGGAGAGGACCTTGACGCGAGCCACCAGCGACGCGTGGATGTACTTCGGAAGCGTCAACGTGGTGCGCAGCACGCCGTCCACGCGATACCGCACGCGGGTCTCCTCGCCGTACGGCTCGATGTGAATGTCGGAGGCGCCGCCGTCTACCGCATGACGGAGGATGACCGAGACGATACGCGATACCGGCGCGCCCTTGATGACCTCCTCGATGCGCTCCTCGGCGGCATCGGTCTTCTTTTCCGGAACGAACTTTTCCTTGGCGATTTCCAAGGCGCCGGCCACGTCCTTGCCGATGGTGGCATACTTCTTGAGCGCGTTCGTAAAGGAGGCGTTCGAAATGACGAAATATTTGGGATTAATGCCGATGTTCTGCGACAAAAAATCCATGGCCTGCATCGCGCGCGCATCGCGCGGATCGACGAGCCCGATGCTGACATGCACCTCGTCGCGGTCAAAGGACACGGCCTTGTTGGTCTCGGCGACGCTCTTGGGAATGAGATTAAGCGTCTGCACGTTGATATCCTTCCCCTGAAGATCGGCATATGACAGGCCAAGCTCCGCCGCCCTGGCCTTGGCCATGATCTCGTCGTCGACGACTTTTTTTTCCATCAAAAGCACCTCGACGGGCTTGCCGGCGGCGGCGGCCTCGGCCTCGAACGCGTGAAACTGTTCTTCAGTGACGCGTCCCGACCCGAGCAGGATGTTCATCAGTGGATTTCCCGCGGAACTGTCAGGCATAGCAGCTATTGTTTGAGATCCTCGATGAACGGGTTTCCGGAACCGCTCAAGTCCTGCGGCTTCACCGGTATTCCGACATGATCTTGCAGCGCCTGGAAATCGGCGCGCTCGTAAAGCTTGGACGCATCGGTCAGTCCTGAGGGAACCTGCAGGCGACGTGGCGGCGTAAGCACGACGGGTTCCCCCACCGGCCTCGGCAGGAACCTGTCATGAAAGTAATACAGCAAGACCGCCGAGATCAGTCCGAGGACGATCGCGAGCATGATGGTCTGCTGCTTTTCTTTTGAGTACTTCATAATGCGTGCAAAGTCGATCACTGTACGGACTGATCGGTTCCTGACGACGAGCCTGCCGTATCGGCAGTCGGCTGACTGCGGAGACGATCCTGATCGAAGGAATACGCGCGGAAAACGATACCGTATTGCTTGGTACCGGACGCGAAAACGACGCTCTGCACGTCGAGCACGCGCGTGGCACGCTCCAGGTCGGTGAGGATGAGCTTGATGCCCTGGTAGTCGGTATTGCGAACGCTGGCAGTGACGCGGATGGCGCGCCGGCCGCTGACGGTAATCTTCTTGGCATCCGGCGCAGTCTCGATGCTGGCGAGAACGCCGCCGTGGGCCTGCACGACGCTGTCGAGCAGCACGTACAGGCTTTCGCCGTCTAGCGCATCCGGCACGATGCCCTGTACGCGGGCGCGCCTCTCGGCATTCACGGTGTCATAGGCGCCCTTCATCTCCTTGAGCTGCGCCTGATAAGCCGCGGTCTCAGAAATGCGATCATGATAAGGCTTGAGATCAAGATCGCCGCCGGAGACCGTTCTCCCCAACTTGGGAATGAACAGGAACGCGTACGCCGAGACCGCATAACCGACCGCAAGCAACGCCGTAAAGACGGGGAGCATCTTTGCGAACGTTTCCGTGGCAGGCGCTTTGCGTGGAGTCGACGGCATAAGAGGCGCTCGAAATTAGGGCTTTGACGGCACGGGCATGAATGCCGGCGCTTGCCCAGCGGTGTCGGTCGCGGGGACGGTCGGAGAAGATGAGGCCGCAGGCGCGGAAATCAGGGACCAAGCGTCCGGCTTGAGCTTCAGAACCAAACCGAATGCGATGCCGGTAAGCTCGCCCTTGTCGTTCAGCTTGGCGGCGGCGGAGTTGGAACGGACATCCAGAATCATCGGCGATTCGCGCAACGAGACGATTTGCTCGGCGACGTCATGATACGTGCCGGCAATGCAATCGACGGTGACGGTGCCGGTGGTGGCGTCGCCGGCAAAGTTGAGATATTTCACCGAAGGCAACGTGCTCTTTTCCAAAAAGGCGAAAAACGGCGACCAATAGACATGCTTATCGAGAATGTCGCCTGCCGCCCGCACCTGATAGGCATAGGCGACTGCCGGCGCCGCCGCCGTCTCGATGCCGGCCGTTTCCTTGTCGAGACGCTGAATGTCAGCCGCCAGCTTGGCGCGTTCGGCAACGACGCCATCGACTGAACGCGACACCGTCAGATACGACCCACCGACGATGGCGGTCTCGACCAGCAGCGTCACGAACAGGATGATCAGTCCCCTGCCGAAGTTCGGTGCGGGCCGACCTTCCAAATCGTTTGGCATCAGCGAAACGCGCAAACTGGAAAGCATGCCGGATGCCGCGCTTTCGGCCTTGGAAGGCGCCGCAATCGGTGCGGGAACCGGCGGCACCGGTGACTTCGCCGCTGCCGGTGCCGGCACCGGCGGTGCTGGCGGATTCGGCGGCGTCACGCCGGAACCGGACGACGAAGAATGCGCCCATGCGCTTTTCGACGTTTTTGGCTCTTCCGACGGGAGGAAGCTCATGGTGCGATTCTCACGTGGAACAAGGTCATTCTATGTCGCGCATCGCCAATCCGATGGATACGGCGAATCGCGGGCCGATTTCCTCGAGGACCGGACGCAGCTCGTCAGGGTATACCACGCGGGCCCACGGATCACCCACGTACACCTTGACGTTAAGCTGTTTTGCAAAAAAAGCGGCCATCGAGGGGAGCACCGACGAACCGCCGGTCATCACGACTTTCTCGATATTCTTGCCGCCACGCTCCGCTCCCTGCCCGGCATAAAGGTTCATGGAGTACTGCAACTCGGTGAGCATCGGCGCAACCGCGGCCTCGAAGATCTTGGGAAGGCCTTCTCCCGGATACAGCGAAGAGACGCTCTTGATGTCAGTCTTCATCTGCTCGGCGCTCTTCAGGTCCATGGTCAACTGCTTGGCCATCGCCTTGGTGAGCGTCACGCCGCCCATGTCGAGGCTGCGAGTCACGTACGGAATGCCGTTCTCGACGATGATGATGTTGGTACGGACGGAACCGATGTCCACTATCATGGTAGTAGTGCGATCCTTGCCGATGAGCGCGCGAATCATCGCGAACGCTTCCGTCTCCAAGCTGAACAAGTCCAGACCCGCCTGGCGGAATACCGAAGTATACTTGCTGACCATCGCCTTGGACGCGCCGGTGATGAGCACCTGCACGCTCTTGGCGTCATCCTTCTTGCCGCCCTTGCCCTCAACGGGCGGCTTGGACTTGTCGATCGCGGGAGTGATGATCTTCGGATCGAGCACCATTTCTTCCAACGGCACGGGAATCAGTTTTTTTGCCTGCCACTGAATCGCCTCGCGCACTTCGCGGTCAGTGCCCTTCGGAACCGTGATGACCGAACTGAAGATGGAAGCGATCGGCAAGCCGGCGATCACCTTGTTGGTGCTGGTCTTGGCCTTGGCCACGATCTTGCGAAGCAGCTCGGCCGTCTCACGCGGAGAGTCGACTAGCGACAGCGGCTGGGACTCCGGCCCGCGTTCGGTAAACGCGTACGTAAAAAGCCTGGCCCTCCCCTTTTCATTCTGCAGTTCGACGAGCTTCACTCCACCCGCACCGAGATCGATGCCGAGGTAGCTCTGCTTTTTCTTTCCAAAAAGTCCCATAGGCAAAATTCAATCCACAGTTCTCCTGTGTGAAGTATACACGTTTTAAGGGCGTACAGCTACGGCCCAGGAGTATCGGTTAACGTCGGCAAGGCCTTGGTGACGTCAGTGAAGCCCGGCGGCGGGTTGGCAACCGCACGACCGTCATAGATGAATTGCTCCGCGCCCTGCGTAACGCTCTTAAAAGAGCGACTCAGATGAAACTCATGGGCGATGACCAGTCCGTAGAGCGTCAGTTGCGTGCTGC
>JAHFIW010000003.1:48353-57291 GCA_023246195.1 bacterium | reverse complement strand
AGTAGAAGGCACCGGCAAGATTTGCCACCGACTTATCCACATACACGTTGCCGCGCGTACCCGAACCGTCATCAAGAACGATCCAACCGAGCGATGCCAACTTTCTAAGGTCGTCGACAGTGGAGACGGTGTCGTACAGGATATCGCCGTTGATGGTGAGGTTGCCGCCGTCTATGAACACGGTGCCGTTTCCCCTGACGGCATCGTTGTAGACGGTGTGACCGCTGACGGTGGCGTCGCCGATCACGCGGAACACGCGACCGCCCAGACGGTTGGAATACGAACTCAGGGTGGCGTCCAGCTGATTGCCGGCCACCGTGATGACTTGACCGTATTTGCCGTTGCGCAATCCGGCAAGGTCGATGCTGCCGAGCACTGACGTGTAGCGGTTACTGCTTTGCGGGAAGTCGAGACGCGAGCTGACGTCCGTCAGCGCCTTGCAGCTCCCCACGCCCTGAGAGTTGAAGTTCAAGATGGTCTCCTTTGCCGTCACGCAGTACGTGGCGTTATAGAGGTTCTTCGGAGGGAGGTCGGAGACGGTAATTTTCTTTTTGGAAAAGACGTTACCGTAAACGGTCTGCAACCACGGGTACATCAGGTTATCGCAGCGGTCGGCACCGGTGCACGTGGCCGTACCGGGAACCGACGCGCAATCGACGTCCTTGTAACAGGAAGTCGCGCCATCCTGGCACTTACCGGGTCCTCCCGGACATTGCGGGTCAGTGAAGCAGACCTGTCCGCCGAGAGTGCACTTCCCCCATGTCATCATGCACTTTTGGGGATCCTTAGGCAGGCCGGTGGCAGGATCGTTCAGGATGGACGGGCCGGGGCAGCACATCGGATCCTTCGGATTGGCGGCGCAATGCACCGCGTTGTCAGAGTCATAGAGGCAAACGATTTCAGTGTCGATCTCGCATCGGCCGTATTGATTGGTGGGCTCGCAGACGTCGCCGACGCCATTGGCATTGGCATCGGTCTGCGAGGGATTCGACAAGTTGACGCAATTGTCACAGGCGAGCTTGGTCGCCGAGTACAACGACGTGTAGAGCCCTTCGGCCGCGCCATCGCGATCAAAATCAGCGTACGCGCAACCGTTGGAAGGCTCGGGATCATTCGGACCCGGCACGGTATTGCAGACATACAGCACCTGCGCGTTCGTGTCGGCAAAGTCGCCATGAGTGTCAGTCGCCCGCACTTTTGCGAAATAACGGCCGTCGGAAAGTCCGGCGGGCAAAGCCACGTTGGATGCGTCGCACGTGATGGTGTTTCCGGCCACCGCGCCGGGGAAGCTGAAGCTGGGACCGACCGGTCCGTTGATGAGACTGCCGCTGTCGTTGTACAGGTAGACGCCGCACGTCGACATGAAGCTGTCGGTCCCGCCGGTCAGAAAATTGGCAGAAAGGCGATCAACGGTCATCATCCCGTTCTTGAAGAACGGCGAGTTCGGCAGCAGCACCAACGGCGAGCTGACCACGGGCGTGACGTTTACCGTAAACGAGGTATCGCCGCCGTAGGCGCTGAGATTGCCGGCGCCGTCCTCCGCGCGCCCGCGGACGGTCAGTGTCGTATCCGAAAGGAATACGATCGGCGAAGAAACGCAGTCGGCCGTCGCCGGGAACGGCGTGCCGCCGACATCAAGGTCGCATCGGCAAATGCCCGTGGGATACGGGTTCGGATCGTCGGGAACGCCGCGGAAGCGTCGGGTGGCCGGATTGCTGACGCCCCCATACGGCACGTTGATGACGCCACCGATCGCGCCCTCTCCTTCGATCTTGGTCATCACCGGCGGCGTGGCCTCCAGCAACGTGGTCGAAAAGGCGACGTCGCCGTATTCCTGCACGCTGCCCGGCTGCTTGAGCGCCGAAAGGCTGATGGGATAGTTGCGTTGCGAGGCCGGCACTGCGGGCGTGGCGCATGTCAGGGTGATGTCGAAGCTGCCAAAGGTCGGAACGCTTCCCGTATCATAGATCTCGATCGCGTGATTGTTGGCCACCACCATGCCAAAAAGGGATGCGTTCGTCCCGGTCAGCTTGCAGTTGGGAGACGTGGCGGCATACGGGTAGTACGAAGCGGGAGCGGTGTTATCGCCGACGACGACAGTGACCGACGAGTAGGTTCCGCTGCCGATAAGTTCGATGGTATCGACGTCATTCACGTGCGTGGCCAACCGTACCACCGCGGTGATGGTCGGACTGACGCTGGTAAAGGCCGTCTGTCCCGAATAACGAGGAACGACCTGACACGCCGCCGCCTGCGTCCACGTCGCCGCCGCGCACGAACCCACGCCGGCGCAATCCGGATCGGCGCAGTCGATCAGCCCGTCGCCGTCGTTATCGAGACCGTCACTGCAACTTGTCTCCTTTGGCGACTGGCATATCACGCCCATCGGCCCCTTATGTCCGGCACATTGCGGATCGGCGCAGTCGATCTTGCCGTCGAGATTGTTGTCGAAACCGTCAGCGCAGGCCTGGTCGGTGTTCTCCTGCGCCGAGCAGATGGCACCCAACGACGTCGACCCGACCTTCTGGCTGCAATCGGTGTCGGCGCAATCGATCTTGCCGTCAGTGTCGTTATCCTTGCCGTCGGCGCAGGCATTCCAGGTATAGTCCTCGCGGCTGGGACATGGTCCGCAATTGCCGAAGCGCTGCTTGCAGCTGAGGTCATTGCAATCCGCGACGCCATTGCCGTCGTCGTCAAAACCGTTGGCGCAAAACTGATAGCGCTGCCCGAGGTCGAACTCCTTGTCATAACAGGCCTGCGACGGGTTGTTGGGGTTGACCACGCCCTTGCAGTCCGGATCCGCGCAGTCAATCTTGCCGTCGAGATCGTTGTCGATGCCATCAAAACACAGCGCGTCATTTTGCACGCCGTTCTTGTCGAAGTTCTCCTTGTTGGGACAGGCGATATTTCCCGCACAGGAATAGTCCTGGCAATCGATTCCCGTCGTCGGGGAATTGTCCCACGCCGAGCTGTAGCTTTTGTTAAAATTGTTGTCGATATGGTCAGTGCAACTGGTTTCGGTCGAGGGACAATTGTACGCCCCCTGCTGCCAACAGCCGGGATCGGCGCAATCGACCAAGGGAACGCCGTTGCTATCGACGTTGCCGTCATTGTTGAAGTTGTCATGACAGTTCACGAGACCGGACTCAAGGCCGAACTGGCATAACGCGGTACCGAACGGTTGTCCCACTTTGCCGTTGCAGTTGGGATCAAGGCAGTCCGCCTTGCCGTTTCCGTCATTGTCGAAACCGTCGTTGCAAGTAGTCTCGACAGCCTCGCAACGCGCGCCGCTGACGACCTTGCCGACCTTGCCGACGCACTGGCTGTCAGCGCAATCCGCCGTAAAATCCAAATCCTCGTCAACGCCGTCGGCGCAGGGAAAATCCATGCCGGGCACGGACATCCATACCGTGGACTCGTCGGTATTCGTCGGCGCGGCGGCGTCGACATAGAAAGGTACGGCAACCAACCCGCCGGAACTGCCGTTCTGCAACACCGTAAAATTAAAGGTGTAAATGCCCGCAGGCAGGCTGGCATACTGCACCGACATGACGTGATCGTAAATGCAGGAAACGCAGCCGTTGGATGACAGGCGTTCGTATGCGGTCATTCCAGGATTGACGTTGACCTCGGTCATGGCCAGCGCGCCGTTAGTGGGATTCGCCAAATACCCGGTAGACGCGAAGGCCGGCATGCTCGACAGGATGAACGATACCAATTGCGCAGTGTTGTACACGCCGCCATTGAAGCGGATGCGGAACTGCCCGTTAGGAGCGAGGTGCTGCGTATACGAGTACTGCACGGCGTGTCCGCCCACCGTGATGCTGCCCGTGCAGATATTGCCCGTGCACGGCGAGCTTGCCACTACCGCCATAGTCGGCTTCGGCGCCGCGCAGAGCAGCACCAAGACCGTCGCCATGATGACGAGCGCGCCCCACCGGACAGACGATAGTTTCTTAAGCAGTTTCATGCAGGAAAAATATCAGTGTCGTTCCACCTGACTGGCCGAGCTGCAACAGAGATCGCCGCTCTTATACCCCGGCGCGTAGCAATCCGCATACGTACCGAATTTTGAGACGGTGCAGTCGCAATCAAAATAGCCGTCGTTGGGATCGTGATACTTGCATTCCAGGCCGTCGACGACGCTGTTCACCGCGCCGCCGGAACTCTTCGGCTGCTCGGTGCAGCACAAATCGCCAGACTGGTACGTGGGGTCGGTGCAGTCGTTGATGCCGTCGCCCGACAAGCCGTACGTGCAGCTGGCGCGTGCCAACGTCTGACACTGGTACGAAATGCCCTGACAGTAGCGATCGGCGCAATCGGTCTGCCCGTTGCCGTCGTTGTCGATGCCGTCGGCGCAATTGCCTTCGACCGGAATGCCGCGGCGCATCGCCAGCGAGAACGAGGCGTCACCGGCATAATCGCATTGCGCGGCGTTCTTGAAATACGAATTGGTAAAACCGGCATTGCACTTCACCGCGGCATACTGATCCTGCGCGGCGTTAAGGCCCGTCCAGGTGTTGCCGTGCGTATAGATGGGCTTGCGGTTATTGGATGCCGTCGCGATCTGACGACAGCGGCCCGCGCTCGTGTCACAGATGCCGCTCGGCGCGCAGTTGGCGTCAGTGGCGCATGCGGCTCCGAGCGCGGCACTGGCCACCCTGCAGACGTCGAGATACCAGATCTTGTCGGCCTGCACGGCGTCGGCGTTCGTAAGAGTGTAGGTAAGCGTCTCTGTCACGCCGCGACGTGCCGACGAAAGGATCTTGCTGACTGCGCGACGCGAGCCGTCCGGCAACAGCATTTCGCATTCCAACATCTGATTCACTGATCCGAAAAAATTATTGAGACTGACGGTGAACGTGGACTGATGCGTGCCCGGCAGTCCGGCATTTTGCGGCTCGTAAATTCCCTGCGGACGAGTGACGGTCCCGAGGTCAGCGCGAACCCAGCCGGTGTTCACTCCGCTGAAGTCCACCCATCCCGCGCCCGCGCCGGTACTGTCCACTCCCCAACCAAAGTGATCGTTTGCCGCACCGGCGGTGAAATTCCCGTTTGCGTTGTTGAGCCGCACGTAAAAATTCGACGTCGCGCAATCGCTCGGACCGACGTCCTTGGCGCAATTGAGCGACACCCAACCCTCATTGCCCATATTGACGATTTTTGCCCAACCGTAAAACTGATCCAATTTACCGCCGACGTTGGCACGATACTGCGCATAAGACGCGCCTCCTTCCGGAGTCACGCCGCTGCACGTCGCGCCAAAGCAGATCCATCCCGCAGTCATCGACCACGCATATCCGGAAAGATCCGCGCGATCGTTGAAACCGGGCGTCTCAAGCAGGTTCACGCCGTAGTCAACCTGCCCGATACCCGAGCCGCACGTGCCGGTGTTCGTGCAGTTCATGGAAATCCAGCCGCCAAGCGCGCTGTTGTCGGCGCCGACGATCGACCCCGACCACGCATACCCCGTCACGTTATCGCTCGTCGTGGCAAAAGCAGGCGGCGCGGCAAACAAAAATGCCCCGAAAGCGATCACCGCCATCGAAAAATACCGTGCAGCCGCTACTTTGCACCTTTCACCCATACTTTGCTGCAGTATAGCACCTCTAAACGCCAAACGCCCTTATATTTAGGGCGTCTGTGGATAGGTTCGGAGGTGCCGCATCTACCGGTGACTTCGTTTCCCCACGTGTCGATCAAGCACCTCGTTCACGATGGCATCTGCCTCCTTGTTATACTCGCGTCGCACGTGCGTAAAGGTGACTTTTTTGAAACGCAGCCGATAATTGTGCACCTGCATAAACAACAAGGCGATACCCGGATTTTTCACCTTGTATTCGCCCTTGAGCTGCTTCACCGCGAGTTCCGAATCCATGCGCATGTCCACTTCGGCGGCGCCCAATTCCAGACAATGCTTAAGCGCATCGACGATGGCCGAATACTCGGCGAAGTTATTGGTCTGCACGTCGAGATAGCGGCCATGTCGCTTGACGACGTTCCCCTCGGCGTCGGTGATGTACACGCCCAAGGCCGAAGGGCCCGGATTCCCCCTGCTGCCGCCGTCGGTGTAGGTAATGAGTTTCATTTTTGCATTGCTTAGTATGGCAGAACGCTATGACGTCACTTTTTCGCGGCTCGCCGCTTTTGCGGTTTCGTTCTTTTCGACTTCGCTCGCCCGCATATCCACCATCTTCAGCTGAATTTCTTTTCTTCCGTTCCATTCGTTGACTCCGATTTCGACAACGGCATCGATGCGCATCCCGGAAACGATCTCCTTGGCCTTCGCCGCGAAATTAAATCCGATCATCTTCGTTTCACGCGGCAAGTCTCCGCGGGCGGTGATGCGCACGGTGTTTTTATTTTTGCCGATCACGTCGACGGCGGACACCAGCAAATCACGCAGTAAAAATCTCGGACGCGGGTTTCCTTCGCCGAACGGTTCGAACTCGCTGAGCGCGCTCACCAAATCCCAGGTCACTTGCGAGAGGCGCAGTTCGGCCTCCACGCGTACCACCGGGCGCAAATCTTGCCCGGACAACGTCTCTTCGGCGTATTCCTCCGCGACTCGGCAGAACTCGGCATAGTTTTGGCCGCCTTCAATGGTAAGGCCGCAGGCTTGCGGATGCCCGCCGAATCGCGCCAAATATTTTGTGGCGCGCTCCATCGCCTTGACCACGTTGAAGCCGGGGATGCTGCGTCCGGAGCCGACGATACGCTCCCCCTCCCTGCCAAACACGAATACGGGCCGACCGAGCTCAGAAACGAGCTTGCCCGCCACCAGGCCGACGATGCCGGCGGACCAGCCTTCGCCGCAGATGCAGTAGATGTTGCGCTCCCCCATTTCGGCCACGATTTTTTTGGCGGCCAACATGATTTCTTCAGTGTATTTTTGGCGGTCTTTGTTGGTCTGATTGAGCGCTTCGGCCAGTACGCGGGCTTCCTCGGGAGTCTCGGCCATCAGGCAGTCGAATGCCATCTTGGCGTGCTCCATGCGCGAGGCCGCGTTAATGCGCGGCCCGAGGTAAAAGCCGACCGAAACGGTGTCGAGCGAGCCGAACTCCAGACCGGCAGCCTCGATGAGCGCGCGCATGCCCGGACGTTTGGTCTTGTTGAGCACCATCAGCCCGAAGCGCTCCAGCGTGCGGTTCTCGCCGATCAACGGGACGAAGTCCGTCACCGTGGCGATGGCCACCAGATCAAGCAGCCATTTTTCATAACCGACTTCATACGGCGAACCGTTGCGCGCCGCGAAGGTGATGAAGCCGCAGGCAAACTTGTAGGCGACACCGACCGCGGCAAGTTTTTTGTACGGATACGTTTCGCCTTCGACCAGCGGATGCAAAATGATGCAGCTTGGAATTTTTTCAGGAATCTGGTGATGATCGACGACGATAGTTTCGATGCCGAGTTTGGTTGCCAG
Organism: bacterium; assembly: GCA_023246195.1. GTDB lineage: Bacteria > Patescibacteriota > Patescibacteriia > SG8-24 > SG8-24 > JAHFIW01. The sequence goes on along the minus strand of JAHFIW010000003.1, from coordinate 49,868 downwards.
AGAAATTTCCGGCTCGCAGCTGATGCCGCAGTCCACCGTAATCATCAGCTTGGCGCCGTCCTTCGCCAGCAGTTCGACCGTCTCGGGCCGCACGCCATAACCCTCCTTCTCGCGATGCGGGATGTAACTCACGAACAAGCTCGGATCTTTCCCGAGGCGCTTGGCCGCCGCGCGGAATGTCGTCATCAATACGCATGAGCCAGTGATGCCGTCGGCATCATAGTCGCCGTGAATCACGACCTTCTCGCCCTTGTCGATGGCGTCCCACACGCGCTGGCAGGCCGCCTCCATGTTGCGAAACAGGTACGGATCCAGAACGTACTTGGCAAAGTCCGGCTTGAGGAACTCGGCCACCTCTGCCGGCTCGGAAACGCCGCGGCTGGCCAACAGCTGCAAGACGACGGGATGCAACTCCGCATATTGCCTGCGAAGCGCGTCGGAAGGAGGTTCAGCCACGGACCAACGTGAGGACATAGTGCAGTCAGATTACCATTTTGGCTCAAAACGAAAAACGGGCGCATGACCGCCCCGTCACTTAGGTCAAGAGCTCCCCACCGCCAAAGACGAGCGCCGCCTCAAAGAGGTCGACGCCCTGACCCAGACGCTCCGCAGGCCAAAGGCCAGGTCCCTATCGTCGGCTGTTATGCGCAGACTGAGGACGGTCCCGACGGCGACTCCTGGGAGCTGTCTCTTCACGCCCTCTGCCTAAAGTGCGGGGCACTTAGCCAGCTCACCCGTCGCGTCGCCGAAGAACGATTCTTCTGATCAAAGAAGACATCGCCTCACCGAAACCTCATGAACGACTCTCACGGTCGTTCTTTTTTTGTTTCGCAAACCAGAAAACCTCTTTAAGTGTGGATATGTTCCACGGGAAACAAAAACACGGGTGATTGACCCGCGTTTCTTCGCTTACTTCAGCGCCGGCGCGATCATGCCGACCACCATGACTACTGCCACGAAGGTATAGACGGTGATGGTGGCGACCTTGATGAGGTCACGCTTACGAAGCCTCATCTTAGGCTTCTTTACGATAGTAGATTTTGACATAACGGAATAATGGTAGCACCGCGAGCTTAAAACGACAACCGGACTTAATCCCTTTTAAGCACGGCCAGGTAAGCCTCGGGCGGGATATCCACTCGACCCTTGCCGGCCATGCGCTTTTTGCCCTTCTTTTGCTTTTCGAGCAGCTTCATTTTGCGGGTCCAGTCGCCGCCGGAGATGTCGGCCACGTCCTTGCGATAGGCCGTAATGCGCTCCGAAGCGATGATCTTGGCACCGATGGCCGCCTGAATCTTGATCTCGAACTGCTGCTTGGAGAGCGTTTCCTTCAGCTTCTCGCAGATGCGACGGCCTTCGCGCGGGGCGGTATCGCGGTAAACGATGGAAGCCAGCGCCTCGATCATGTCTTCGGCGACCAAAATGTCCATGCGGACCACGTCAGCCTTGCGATAGTCGGCGAATTCGTAGTTCAGGGAAGCATATCCGGAAGAGGCGCTCTTCAGCTTGTCGTAG
>JAHFIW010000003.1:36111-48343 GCA_023246195.1 bacterium | reverse complement strand
GGTATGTCGTAATGCAAAATCACGCGACCCTCGCCGGTGGCATTAGTCAAGTATTCGGTGTCGCGATACAGTCCGCGCTTTTCCTGCACCAGTGCCATGATGTTGCCGATGTATTCGCGCGGCGAGACGATGTCGCAGCGCATCCACGGTTCGGCGATGCTGCGCATCGATGACGGGTCGGGCAAATCCATGGGACTCTTGGCCACGAACATGGTGCCGTCGGTCTTCTCTATCTCGTAGGCGACGGACGGCGAAGTGACGATGATCTCCAAATGATGTTCGCGGCGCAGACGTTCCTGCACGATTTCCAAATGGAGCAGGCCAAGGAAGCCGCAACGAAATCCGAACCCGAGCGCCGACGAGTGTTCCGGCTCGAATTGCAGCGAAGCGTCAGACAGCTTCAGCTTCAACATTCCTTCGCGCAGTTTTTCGTAGACATCGCCCTCCTTGGGGAAGATGCCGGCGAAAACCATCGGCGTGATTTCCTTGTAGCCTTCCAACGGCTGCACGCCGAGTTCCTTCCAGTCGGGAACGGTGACGGTGTCACCGACGCGGCAGCCCTCGATCTGCTTGAAACCGGTGACGATGTAGCCGATTTCTCCGCAGGCCAGCCTCTCGGACGGATCGAACTTTGGCTTGAACCAGCCCACTTCCAACGTTTCGCTGGCCATGGCAGTGGCCGCGAGCTTCATCTTTGCGGCCTTGGCGATGGAGCCGTCAAAGACGCGCACGAAGGCGACGATGCCCTTATAGGCGTCGTAGACGGAATCGAAGACGAGCGCGCGGAGCGGCGCGTCGGGATTGCCCTTCGGCGCAGGCACGTTTGCCACGACCGCCTCGAGAATTTCCGGAACGCCGATGCCGGTTTTTCCCGAAGCGAAAATCACTTCTTCCGGCTTGCAGCCGATGAGATGCACGAGTTCGTCGCGCGCCTTCTCGGGATTGGCAGCCGGCATGTCGATCTTGTTGACCACCGGAATGATGGTCAGGTTCTGCTCGATGGCCAAGTACAGGTTGCCGATGGTCTGCGCCTGCACGCCTTGGGTGGCGTCGACGAGAAGGATCGCGCCCTCGACGGCGGCGAGCGAGCGCGAGACTTCGTAGGTGAAGTCGACGTGACCGGGAGTGTCGATCAAGTTCAAAATATATTCCTTGCCGTCCTTGGCAGTGTAGTTCATGCGCACCGGCTGCAGCTTGATGGTGATGCCGCGCTCGCGCTCCAGGTCCATCTGATCGAGCAGCTGCGACTTCATCTCGCGCTTGGAAACCGTATTGGTAGTCTCAAGCAACCGATCGGAAAGCGTCGACTTTCCATGATCGATATGCGCGATGATGCAAAAATTGCGGAGGCGCGAAAGCGCGCTGTCGGTGCTCATAGGTTGGCCAACGTTAGCACGGTTTGCGGATTCTGTCACGGGCGTATGATACGCGAGCCTGAGCCTAAATGAAACAAGAAAGCCGCCCCGACATCGAGGCGGCCGTCACGCTTATTCTACGGTGATGTTGTCCCCTTCCTGGACGATGTTCGAGGCCGGGGTCAGTTCGGCTTTTCGACGGTAGATCTTTCGCACTTCGCGGGCCTCGCGCAAGCCAAGCGCGTAGCCGACGGCCATGTACACCGCCAACCCGATGAGCCCGGCCACGAGGCCCTGCGTCAGGATTCCCCAGAATGTCTGCATGTTAACCATGGCGGCTACCAGAGCCTTTACGCCCTGAATGACTCCTGCCATGGCCACGCCAGCGATGCTCATCTGCAGCAAGGCGCGGATGATCTCTTTTTCGCCGAGCGTTCCGGTGCGATGCTTGAGCATGACCCATAGCACGGTGACGTCAAAGATGCTGGCAATCGAGAAAGCCACCGCGAGTCCGGGCGTGCCGTAACCGTGACTGACGAAGACCCAGGCGAGCACCCGCTCGATGATGACGGTGATGACGGAGATGACCAACGGCGTCTTCACGTCCTTCAGCGCGAAGAACACCCGCACCACCAACGGATACAATGCCTGTGCGAACAGCGACATCGTCAGCCACGCCAGGGTGTTGGCGGTGTCGATGGTGTCATTCCAATCAAAGCGGCCGCTGCCCAAAATGACGCGCACTATCTGCGCGCGCAACAACAGCATCAGCACCGTGGCGGGAACGACCAGGAACAGCACGGTGCGCACCGTACGCGTGAACTGCTCGACCAGCTCCTGCTTCCTGCCCTTGGCCGCCAGCTCGGAGATGAGCGGGAACGCCGCCACCGCGAACGAGACGCCGAGGATGCCGACGGGAAAATTCTGCAAGTTGTTGGCCAGCGTAAACACGGCGATGCTGCCGGCACCGATGGTCGAGGCTACGCCGACGAGGATGAAAAGGTTGATCTGACCGACGGCCAGCGAGGCCACGCGCGGCAGCGTCTGCCTGGCAATGCCCACCACGCCTTCGTCCGTCGGGTTCCAGCGGAACCGAAACTTGAATCCGACCGCGCCGCAAGCGAACGCCTGCACCACCAAATGCGCAAACGCGCCGATGGCGACGCCGATGGCCGCACCGCGAATGCCCATGGTCGGCGCCAAAAAGAGCGTCCCGAGGATGATGCCGACGTTGTACATCACCGGAGCGACCGCATAGACGAAGAAACGGCGCTTGGTCTGCAGAATGCCGCCAAGCACGCTGGAAAGGCCGAGGAAAACCGGCGAGACGAACATGATGCGGGTCAACGCCACCGTCAGCTCGCGTTGCGGGCCGGCAAATCCCGGCGTGAGCAGCGCCACGGCATACGGCGCGATGGCAATGCCGACCGCCGCAAGCACGGTCAAACCGACGCCGAGCACGGTCATCAGCGCCGAGGCCAGGTCGTTGCCGCGCTCACCGATACCGTCGTCCGTTTCCACGCCTTCCTTGGCCAACGTCGCAGTGAAGATGGGTATGAAGCCGGCCGTGATGGCGCCCAGCACGAACAGGTTGTAGATGAGGTCCGGCGTGCGGAAAGCGGCGTAGTAGGCGTCAAGCTCCGGCCCTGCGCCGAACGTGCCCGAAAGAAGCCGGTCGCGGATGATCCCGACGAACCGACTGGCAAGCGTTGCGATGCCCAAGATGAGTGCGGCCGCTCGCACGGAGGTCTTTTGTTTTTTGAAAAGTTTGCCCAGCATCCGTATTCTTTTTGCAGGCCGTTCTTATGAAGGCGCGCGAGCTAACGCACAGTATGCCTGACTTCCCTGGCTATCATCAACTCTTCGTTGGTAGGAATGACCATGACTTTTGGTTTGCCCGGGAGCTTGATCATGCCCATGACTTTATTGCGAATGTATTCGCTGCGCTCCCCCACGCCGGCGGTAAAGACTACGGCGTCAGCTCCGCCCATTACGGTGGCGTATTGGCCAACGTAACGAGCGACATCGTAGCAAAACATTTCTATGGCCAGTAAAGAGCGTTTCTTTTGTTCCGCCGTCGGCTTCTCGGACATTTCGTAGCCGGGGATTTTTTGGCCGGCTGCGGCCATGACGTCTCGAAGATCCTTATAGCCGGAGATGCCAAGGAGGCCGGATTGCTTATTGAGAACGTCGTCGACCTGCCGCTCGGTCATGCCGAAAGTGCGAATCATGTAGAGCGGAATGGCAGGATCGATATCGCCGCAGCGCGTGGACATGGTCAGGCCCTCAAGCGGCGTGAAGCCCATCGACGTGTCGAAAGCCTTGCCGTTCTTCACCGCCGTGACGGACGAGCCGCTGCCGAGGTGGCATGAAACCATTCGCAGCGATTTGTACGGCTTCTTCAACTTGCGCGCGGCCTGTTCGGTGACGTAGCGATGCGAGATGCCATGGAATCCGTACTTGCGAATCTTGTCTTCCGCATAATACTTCCATGGCAGCGCGTACATGAAAGCGAAGTCGGGAACCGACTTATAAAAAGCCGTGTCAAAAACGGCGATGTTCTTGGCTTTGGGCATCAGCAACCGACACGAATCGATACCTGCGAGGTTTGCCGGATTATGCAACGGCGCCAAGCGGTTGTACGCGCGGAGCTTTTCCAGATTACTGCCATCGATAAGCAGCGGTGCCGTAAACTCCTCGCCGCCATGCACCACGCGATGTCCGATGGCCGTGATGGCCGCCGGATCGAATCCCGCATCGGCCATCGCGGCAAACGCCTTTTTCAGCGCCTCCTGATGACCGGAAACCGCGTCAAAAGCCAGTTTCTGCTTTTTCTCGCCGGCCTCGAACGTCAAGAAAGGCGCATCCAATCCGATGCGCTCGACGATGCCGCCGGCGACATCCTTCAGCTTATCGTCGAAGAGCTTGAACTTGAGGCTGGAGCTGCCGGAATTGATGACGAGTAACATGCAATGAAGGATTACAGAGACGACGCTTCCTCCCAAACTGTCTTTCCGCCGCGGATGATCTTGGTGAGCCGCGCCTTTCCGCCGAGCATCTTCAGCGAGCAGGCATTGCCTTCGTCGGTGTCGAGGTGAATGTTCAGGCGAAAGGTGGAATGCGTGCGCACCACCGCGTTGTGATAGGTGGCAGCCTGCGCACCGTCGATATAAAAGGAAATGATGTCATTTTTCTCAAGCCCCCACGCCTTCGCCTCCTCTTCGGAGATGTGCAGGTGGCGTTGCGGGTCGATCACGCCTTGCGTGATGTCGACAGTCCCCTTCGGGCCGACGATGGTGCAGCCCGGCGTACCCTCATGATGCCCGGACTCGCGCATGGGCACGTCGATGCCGGTCTTGAATCCGTCACTGAACGCGAATTCCACCTGAGTGCGAGGACGACACGGACCCAACACGCGGCACTTCAGGTCGGCCTTGGGCCCCTTCACGACGACCGTCTCCTCTGCCGCCCACTGTCCGGTCTGCGAAAGATTTTTTTTGATGGTCATCTGATAACCGACGCCGAAAAGGACGTCCTGGTCCGCCTGAGAAAGATGCACGTGCCGCGCCGAAACTTCGATGGGGAGAATGCCGTCGTTTGGAAACTGCATAGATGATGAGATGAGCGTGATAACGGAAGAACGACATCGCAGCCCCAGTATAGCAAAACGCGCGTAATTATACGTGCGTTCTTATCAACAACTTCGACGGCCGAGACCGCGTCCCGCGACGGCACGACGGCCTTAAAAATCATTTGCCCAAGGCGATGCCGGCAGGCTCTCCTCGTCCAGGTAAAGCGAATCGCCCTCGACCGACACGGAGAACGGCGTCAATGCGGAGCCCTCGGCGATATTCTCCTTGCCCGCTCCGGTAGCCGCCTCAAAACACGCGCCGTGCCAGGAGCAGACGATCTTCTTTCCGTCGTAGCGCATCGATCCGCCCATGTGCGGACAAAAATTTTCGTACGCCTTGAAAACGCCAGCGACGTTGGCGACCAATATCTTCTTTCCCGATTTCACGAAGGTCTTGGATTTTCCGACCGGCACCTCGGTCGTTTTTCCCAACAGGATTTTTGGCATAGGAATGGCAAAGTCAACAGTCACCGTACAGTACATCATCTTGGAAGAAACAAAAACGCCCGACGCGTTGTCGGACGTTTCTTGCCGTTCAGGAACGTATCGACGTCTTTTCTTTCTCTTCCTTCGCCTCTCCGTAGCCGAAAGAATACTTGAAGATATCGGACTTGACCTTGCCCTTGGTGAGCAAGTGCAGCTCGCAGAGCAGGTACTTCACGGCGATGTTCAGGCGGCCATCGCGATCAAAGCGGCGCACCGACACCGGAATCTTGTAAGTCTTGAGCAGGCCGAACTTGGCGACCTTACCGATGCGGTTCACGTAGTCATGATCCTCTGCCAGCTTGATTTCGGCGTCAAAACCGCCGATCTTATCGTGCACGGCCTTTCGCGCGAAGATGCAAAATCCCGGCGCATGAGGCACGGCTTCCTGAGTGACGAACATGAAGTAATTGAAGGCCTCATGCATCACCTTGTCGATCTTCTTGTCGGACAGCGGCACGACCTGGCAGGTAGCGGCACCGAAAGCGCGCTTCTCGAATTCGGCGACGGTCATCTGCAAAAACCACGGATCGGGCAGCACCACGTCGGCGTCGAGAAACAACAGGTTCTCGCCCTTGGCCGCCGCCGCGCCGTTGTTGCGCCCGTCGGCCACCATGCCGCCCTCGACCACGCGTGCGCCGAAGGACGCCGCGATTTCGCGGGTCTTGTCGGTAGTATTCGGGGAGTCGGCCACGATGACCTCGTAATCCTTATACGTCTGCCCCTGAATGGAGCGGAGCAGGAACGGGAGGTACTCCTCTTCGTTGTAGGTGGGGATGACAATGGAAAGCATATGTGTACGCTGTTCACCATAGCACAAAATGAGCGTTTTGGCAATGGTGCCAGGTCAAGAATGGCACTCCTTCAACATTGACAAAAGACCTTATGTATGCTGTTTTTTGCACCTGTTGCCCTGCATCAGCGCGTATAATGCCATCGCGCAGGCCACCGAGACGTTGTACGATTCCTTTATGCCGAACATCGGCAGCTCGATGACGGCATCAAGACGCTTTTGCAGCGCCGGCGAGATGCCGTTGACTTCGTTGCCGATGACTAACGCGATTTTTTCCGGCGCAAGATATTCTCTTATCGGCGTCGAACCCTTGCACTTCTCGAGTCCGACGATCGAGAACCCTTCGCGCCGCAGCCGCTCCACGGTCCGCCACGTCGGTCCGCACTTTTCCCACGGCACCGAATTTTCGGCGCCAAGCGCCACCTTCTGCAGGCCCTTCTGCTCCGGCGTGCCGGTGTAGCCGCAGAGATACATCCTGGCAACGCCAAGCCCGTCGGAGGTACGAAACATCGAGCCGACGTTATGGAGACTGCGGATGTTGTCGAGAACGAGAACGATTTGCATGTTGACTTTGGACCACGGCGACAGCTAAGCTGCCTCATTATGAAATTCGGAGACAGGGTAACATTCAAAATCAACGCTGTCGACAAGAAGGGTCGCGGCGTAGGCACTACCGCTACCGGCCGCCCCATGGTGGTGCCCTTTACGGTACCCGGCGAAGAAGTCGAGGCGTCGTTGGTGGCGCGTGCCCAAGGCAAGTTCAAAATGCGCTTGGAGAGCGTGATGACGCCCTCGCCGCACCGCGTTCAGGCCAAATGCCGCCATGCCGGCAAATGCGGCGGCTGCGCCTGGCAGCAGTTCGACTACGAGTTTCAGCTCGGCCTCAAACGAGGGCTGGTGAACGACGCGCTCGCGGCAGCCGGCATCACGCAGCGCATCGAGGCGGTCATCCCGGCCGTGTCCACTTTCTACTACCGCAACCGCATGGACTACGGCCTCGGCTGGAAGGGCGAACTCGGCCTCAAGGAGCCCGGACGCTGGAACACGTACGTGGACCTGGAAGAATGCTTCCTGCTCTCCCCCGAATCCGTGGAACTCATGCGCCGCTTCCGCGCTTACATGCGCGAAGCCGCCATCGTCCCCTGGGACGTGAAGAAGCACACCGGCTACGGTCGCTACCTGGTCATCCGCGAAGGCAAGTTCACGGGCCAGCGCATGGTCATGTTCGTGACTGCCGCAGGCGAACTGCCGATGCCGGAAAAATTGGTCGCCGCGCTCGGTGATTTGGCCACCACGGTCTATCACGGCGTGAACTCCACCGTCACCGACCTCTCCACCGCCGATACGCTGACGCTGCTTTCCGGTGCGCCTCTGCTCGAGGAAAAAATCGACGGCAAGACGTTCTCCGTTCACCCCAACGCCTTCTTTCAGACGAACAGCGCCATGGCCGAAGTGCTGGTACGCAAGGTCCGCGAATTCCTCGGAGACCGCACGCCGCAAGTGCTGCTCGACCTGTACTGCGGCGTCGGCCTCTTCGGCATCTGCCTGGCCGGTGACGCCAAGCGCGTCGTCGGCGTGGAAATCGACCCCGACGCCATCGAGATGGCCCGTGCCAACGCGGTTCGCAACGGCCTGACAAACACCGAATATTTTGCCGCCAAGACCGAAAGCCTGGTCTGGGAAAACGAAGAACCTGATACGGTCATCATCGATCCGCCGCGCGCGGGCCTGCACCCGGACGTCGTGAAGACGCTGCTCATCCGCAAACCGAAACGGATCATCTACGTTTCCTGCAATTACGAAAGTTTCTGCCGCGAATGGAGAGAGCTTTCCTTGGAATATAAAATCGAACGCCTGGAAGCGCTCGATCTGTTCCCGCATTCGCCACACATCGAGACGGTGGCGTTGCTGACCCTCAAGTAACCGACGACACGACGTACGCGTGCTGCCGAGACCTCCATCCCGGCGCACTCCAACTCGGCCTTCGGCCAATTGGATAAAAAGACCTCCCGCCAAGCGAGAGGTCACGGTCTTTTCTCCTAGTGGAGAACGGAGAAGCGGTTTGGCATGCCCCGCATGTGCGCGAACAGGGGGTAGGCTCCTTTGGGCAAGACCAGGTCACCGAAAACGGTGTCCCAGCATTTGACGGACGCTGTCCGTGAAACGGTCCCGCATCGCCGAACGCGGTTGCGGGCAACCTGCTGGTCGACGTAGTCAACCATGCCTTCAGCGATTTCAGCCCTGAGTCGGCTGGTCTCTCGACGATTCATGCTTGGCATCACTCGCCTCCGATACTGTTCGCGGTCTTCGGTCACGCACGAAAAGGATTGGGCCATGAGAATCTGCGATCCTCCTATTTGACGGAACTGCTTTTTTTGCGAAAACGGCGCACATCCACCGTAATTCAGCTTTGCCAACGTGTCAAGGGCAACGCCTCAGCCGCCGAAGTGACTGGCCGGCCAGACCCCTATACAAAACCGCTTAAATGCGCTAGGGTGCTACGCGTACTCTCCTTATGTCTGAACCGCTCAAAAAATCAGGGCTCGTCGTGCTCGTAGGCCGCTCAAACGTCGGCAAATCGACGCTTTTGAACAGTCTCGTCGGCACCAAGGTCGCCATCACGACCTCAAAGCCGCAAACCACCCGGAACATCATCCAGGGCGTGATTCATGATCCGCGCGGACAGATCGTTTTTGCCGATACTCCAGGCATTTTCACGCAGGTGCCGGACCTGCTCACTTCAAAACTCAACGAGAAGGCGCGCGACGCCTTCGAGGGCGTTGATGCCCTTTTGTACGTGGTCGATTCCACCCGACATGTCGGCGACGAAGAGACCGCCGTGCACCGCATGGTCAAGCAGTCGACCAAGCCAAAGATCATGGTCATCAACAAGATCGACTCCGGACGCCAATACGTCGACGAATACCTGTCCTGGCGCGACGAGTTCGATGCGGTCATCGAAGTGTCCGCCCTGCAAAACAAGAACCTCAAGGAGCTCGTCAGCAAGATCATCGACGTGCTGCCCGTCGGCGAACCCCTGTACCCGCCCGATCAGATCACCAACGTCGACAACAAGTTCTGGATCCAGGAACTGATTCGCGAAAAGGTCTTCATCGGCATGCACGACGAAATCCCCTACAGCACCTCGGTACAGGTAGACGAGGTGGACCGCCGCAAGGACGGCACGGTCTACATCAAGGCCTCGGTGCTGACCACCGCGCCGCGCTACAAGAAAATGCTCATCGGTCACAATGCCGACAAGGTCCGAGGAATCGGGCGAGCGGCGCGCAAAGAAATCGAAATGGTTACGGGAGACAAGGTCTTCTTGGACCTGGACGTGCAAGTCGACGAGCGATGGGCCGAGCGATTCGATTAGCATCATGCCTGCATGAGGCACGACGACGGCAGGCTCAAGATCCGACCGCTCCCATGGTCGGATTTTTTGCGCGCGTTTACGCGGGCATGCGGACCGGCCTGACCGCAACCCATGTCGTCCCGCGCGCCCCACTCCTCACGCACGGCATCGATATGGTATACTGTCATCGTATGTCCATCATCAAAAAACCTGAGGAACAAAAAAATAAGGATGACGGCGGGAAGGATCTCGATTCGGTCAATTCGTCCGAAAAGGCCATGGGATCGGTAGATATCTGCCCTTCTCCCTATACGGACTTCCGGTCCGGAGCTTCCTGGCGAATCTTCCGCATCATGGCGGAATTTATCGAAGGCTTTGAATTTTTGGCTGATCTCAAAAAGGAAGTTTCCATTTTCGGATCCGCTCGCGTACCGGCGACGGACCGGTGGTACAAGGAGGCGCGCAAGCTGGGCAACCTGCTGGGACGCGCGGGGTTCACGATCATCACGGGCGGAGGTCCGGGAATCATGGAGGCCGGAAACCGCGGAGCCACCGAAGCGGGAGCGACCTCGGTAGGCCTGAACATCGAGCTGCCAAACGAGCAGCGCGTCAACCGTTACGTGCGCAAACCGAAGAGCTTCCACTACTTCTTCACCCGCAAGGTGATGCTGTCGGTCTCCTCGCAGGCCTACATCTTCTTCCCTGGAGGCTACGGCACGCTCGACGAGTGCATGGAACTGATCACGCTCATTCAGACCAAGAAGATGTGCAAGATTCCCATCGTCTGCGTGGGTAAGGACTTCTGGGGCGGCTACTTCTCGTGGGTGCGCGAGGCGATGGTCAAAAACGAATATGTCTCCGCCGAAGACCTCAACCTGTTCACCATCGTCGACTCGGCCGAAGAGGCCTTCGGGGCACTCAAGGACACGCTTGAACGACCGTATTTTTAAAACGCCCTCAACACGAAAAGCGCGGGAAATGCTTCCCGCGCTTTTTGATTTTAGGAAATCTCTTCTGCCTTCTTGTTGCCAGGATGCTCGACGTAACGGTCAGCCTCGCGATTCTTATGATAGTCATCGCCGTACACGAACAGGACAAGGAGCGAGCCGATAAACGGCAGATACCCGACCGATTCGCTCGGACCGAGAAAAATCATGCTCAGCAGGAAAATCGGCACAAGGACGGCAGACGCAACGCGCGTGAGGAACCCGAACATCTCAAATATGCCGATGGTCGCCTCGACGATTGAAAGGACGAAGACGTAGACCTCGCGCGAAATCCTCAATCCAACCCATTCCAAAAACAGGTAAGGATTAATATTGGGAGACTTATCCATCAGCGCCAGGTGCAGGTCAGGCCGCCGCCACTTTAGCAGCGCCAGCCACAGCAGGGTGAACCCGGTAAAAAATCGCAATGCCGCATACGCCCACTTGCGCTGCTCGGGAGTGGAAAGAATCGGTTTGCCCAAAAACCAGTCCAGCGAATAGCGACCGCGCGCGAACGTGAGCAAAAACAGCGCGACGCCCACGAAATTGAGATAGTCGATCGGTTCGATCGGCGGATGCGTGGCAAAGGTGGCGACGAAGAGCGCCAGGATGCCTACGGCCGCCACCTGCGTATACAGTCCCAGCATCAACAGCACCGCGACACCGGCCTCGACAAGCCGCAAAATCTGACCGGGTATTCCGGTCGGCAGCAGGTAATTGGCGGCCAACAGCTGTCCATGCAGCGCAGTTACCAGCAAGGCAATGCCGGTAACGAACGCCAGCACCCCGGCACCGTAGTCGCGATACGGCCTGATCTTCGCCTCGAGCCTTTTTGCCAAGGCCGACCGCTCATACTTCTTGTCGGCAAAATACCCGATGACCGAAACCAAAATGACGACGGCAAGCGCGCCGACGAGATAGGGGTTGAGGGCCTGAGAGGAATTGAACAGGATATGTTGCATGCGCACATGATAACACACGGCCAGAACAAAAAAAATCCTCCCCGTGAAGGGAGGACGGGCGTCATCGGCAGACGCAACTCGGGTCGAACTGCGCGTTGCAGGCATCGCCGCGCGGCGAGAGGTGGTATGCGGTATAGCCCCACTGCCACTGCATGCCGCCGCCCATGTAGCCGTAGACAAGCTGATTGTACGAAACGGTGGCCGGGCCGTAAAACGGATCGTCGACCATGTAGGCATAGCCGCCCGCTCCGTTCGGGGTGAAACCGACCACCAGCACCACGTGACCCGCGAACGAGTTGAGGTACCCGACGATGAACGGCCTCCCGTTGGAGAGCTCGGTCAGCACCTGCTGTTCGGCAAGGCCGTTGTTGACGGCCTTGCCGTGGATGCCGAGCGTATTGCTCAGGATGGCCTCGATCGTCGACGTCGGCGCCGCGGTATTGCATTGCGAGGACTGACAGGCATTCGGAACGCAACAGGCGTTCTGCGAAAGGCCGCTGCGAATCGATGCCAGGCCGCATTCGGTCGCGTTGATGCCGTAATACGAGGCGACCATCGTCGACACGCCGGCCCAACACCACTCGCTGCACTGCTGCGGCAGCGACGTGACGCCGAGACGCACGCCCGCCTTGTTGACGGACAGGTGATCAGGGCCGCAGCTGCCGGA
>JAHFIW010000003.1:0-36101 GCA_023246195.1 bacterium | reverse complement strand
TCGCCGCCGCTGCAGACGCCGTCGCCGCAATAGCCGCTGTTGGTCGTCGGCACCCTGCCGCAATCCAACGGACAGCTGTACGACGTCTCGTACCCGTTACAGACGTTATCGCCGCAACGGGGACCGGAGTAGCCGCCGCAGTCGCAAAGTCCCAAGACCGTCATCACCGCGACCGACAGCAACGCATGCTTCCAAAATGAACTCATTCGTTCCTCCCTTTCGTCCGCGATTGGACCCGTGCTTGTTACCCCAAAAAGACGAATTTGTCAATGAGGCGCCCGCACGACTACTCTCCGTGCGGTTTCAGGTCCGGCAACGCCTCGCCGTTCTTCACGAAGCGATCAAGCCAGGCGCGAGTCTGCACCGCCACTTCTCCGCGAAACTCGCGCAACCCGTGGTCACCCCCTTCAAGCATGATGAGACGATGCGGCACCTTTGCCTCGTATAATTTTCTCGATAAGTCTAGCGAATCCAGCGGAGACACGCGCCAATCTGCCGTGCCGTGCATGAGCAGGATTGGCACCTTCTTGCTGAACTTTTGCGGCCACGCAACGGCAGAACGCGCGCGAAGATCCGACATTTTTGCCCCATGGGCCTGCTTCACGATTTCACGCATTCCCGGGCGAAGCCGCACGTTGCGCACCACGTCAGCCAAGCCGGCCATGGTTACCGCAGCTCGTATCCAACGCACCTTCGCCAACGCCAGATACGTCATCATGCCACCGCGGCTACCGCCCACCATGCCGATGCGCGCGATGTCCGCGTTCGGAACGGCGCGAAGCACGTTGCGCAATTGCAAAACGTCGTACAAGTCTCTCCCGCCAAGTTCGTCTCGCCCCTCCCCGCCGTCATTGCCACGATACTGGCTGCCGACGACCACGTAGCCCCACGAAGCATATTGCGCCAGCCGTCCCAAGGCGAACCTCGGCGTCATCTTGAAAAGATCGAATGATCCGCCGCGATTGTAAATGACGCACGGCGCCTTTGCGACGAGCCGTTTCGGCAGCGCCATGTAGCCGGCCACGCGCAAACCTCTCGATTGGTAAAAAAAATGATAGACGTCGGCCTTGCGTGACGCGAAACGCATGTATGCCACGGACTTTTCGTCCATGCCCTTCAGGACATCCGGAGTCAGGGAAATCTTTCGCACGTCTTGAATTGCCTTTCTTTCCAGCAGGACGGAAATTTCCTTGCGCATAATTCGATACGTGGTTCGCCGTCAGTATAGCACCGCCTGCGCGGATTCGCAGATAAGAAAAGCCGGCCCATGACGGGACCGGCAGAATATCGTACGTGCTCGATGAAATCAAGTCGCCGACCGCTCATCCTCGTCGACGATGACGCGGGCGATGGACTCGTCCAGCGAAAGGATGCGGAACGGCTCACGGTCGCGCACCGACTCGACCGTGAGCGGACAGGAGTCCGAGATCCAGACGTTGGAGAAACCCGCGTCGATGAACTGACGCCAGGAATTTTGCGGACAGCTCGCATGGGTCGCGTACGTGCTGACCGATCCTGCCCCTGCCGCCAAAAGCGCATCCTTGCACTTGATGAGCGTCGCGCCCGACTTGATGATGTCATCGACGATGACGCAATGCCGACCGCCGGGGTTGCCCTCGGCGATGGTCACCGTCCGCTCATCGCCATTCCGTATCTTCTCGCAGACGATCTGCGGAAAATCCGCGAACATCTTCCCGAAGCGCTTCTTGGCGCCGAAATCGGGAAAAACGATGGCCACGTCCGTGAGTTTCGCCAGCTCGCGCTTCAGGTACTTCGTTCCGCTCTTAAGGCGCGGCACGACGTTGTCGCCGAAGTAAAATCGCTGCTGCAACGTATGCACGTCGTAGAGGACGATCTCGGCGGGACCTTGTCCGCACATCGGCGTGCAGGACATGAATCGCGCCAGCGTCTTTGCGGTAGCCACTTGGCCTTCATCATCCACCCGCTCCATCGTGCCGGTCGGAAAATACGGCAAGATGATCTTGAACAGCTGCGTGCCGCAGCGCGTGAGCGCCATGATGGCCGACAGCTGCTCGAAGATGTCGCCCATCGTATCGAACGACGCGAGGAAAGCGACGTTGGCGCGGCGGATCTGCCGCTGCTTCTCGATGTAGATGTTCGGAAAACCGTCATCGAAGCGCTTCCACGAAATATGGCCCAAATCGATGCGGGGCTCGATGGCGCAGATGCGCCGCGCAAGACCCGTCATCTGCGGACAGTGAAACAAGATGGCTCCCGATTCCATGATTTCTCCTCTACCTGTAAAGACCTGGTCGTTCTTCAGCCGCGGCTGCCCACCTTGCAGTGCGCAGCCTCGGAAAAGGGCGGTCCGAAAGTACGGACCGCATGCCGAACCGTCTCGTCATCGGAAGAAAGAGGACAGACTCGAGGCTTGCCCAAGCGACTTAACGACCGTCACTCGCGATATAAGCCGTACCGCTCGATGTGGTCATGCACCTCCGGCACCACCAGTCCTTCGTACGGCTGATGACCAGAGATCCTCCGCCGTAATTCCGAACTAGACCCCGAAACCAGATCCGCTCCGAAACTGTCCCTTATCGCAACCACCTCGCAGTGAGGCGGGAGGTCCGCATCGTCCAGAGGAAACCCCTGGCGATGCACCACGATGAAATTGCAGTATTGCCACAGTTCATCGCCGTGGGCCCATTTTTTTTGGATCGGCGAACCGCTGCCGGCACCGCCCTTGAGCAAGTCCGCACCGACCACGTGCCACACCTGTGACCCGTCGGCAGCGTAACGTTCCTGCAGCTGATGATGCCGAGTGAAGATGCTGCTCTCGAGATCGAACAGGTCCACGCGCACGTTCGGCATTCCCCGAAAGGTCAGGTCGCACATGACGGCGCGATGCACGGGCGCGACGTCGTTGATCGCGGCCTTGTCGGGCCGAGGCCCGCAAGGAACCACCGCCATCTCGTCGATGCGCAACCTGCAGCTCTGGCGCATCACCCGCTCCACGACGGCACGGTGATGACTGCCCGGCGGATTGAAGCTGCCGCCATAGACGGCAATGTGTTTGGACAAGACCACCTCGATTTGTTGGATGTTTCCGAATGAGATGTCCATGGACCACGAGCCCGTCTCGATGCCTGGAATCGGCGCCGCGCTCGCGAATGAAAAAGAGCCCCGTCCTCCACGGAACTGTCATCGCATGGAGAACCGCTGATGTTAGCCGATTATCACCGTGACGTCAACCCGACGTTTCGCGTCTTGAACTTGAACAGCTCCGCCGGCCGGTGCGCTCCGCCAACCAAAACCTTGCCCGCGGAAACCACCAGCCTCGCGGCCATGATTTTCTTGCGAAAATTCCGCTTATCCATCTTCTCCCCGAGAATGGCCTCGTACACCTCCTGAAGACCGGCCAAAGTGAACGTCTTCGGCAACAAGCTCCAAGCAACGTTGGAATATCCCAACCGCTCGCGCACCCGCGCCGCCGCCGTCTTAAGAATCCCCGAATGGTCATATGCCAACGCCTTCAGCCCGTCCAAAGCGGCCCAGCGCACGTCCGCGTACTTTGACGAGGTCTTGAGCGCGACATCCGCAGAAGACATCAGGGCAACATACGCCACGCTCACCACGCGACCAAACGGATCACGCTCCGGATTGTCGAACGTGCCGAGCTGTTCCACATACACGTCAGCCACGCCCGTCTCGGCCTTAAGTACGCGACGTACTGCGGACTCCGAAGTCTCACGGTCGCCGATGAGTCCGCCCGGCAAGGCCCAGCGCCTTGCAAAAGGCGCCTTCTTCATCTGAACGACCAGCACCCGCAATTCGCCGTCCCGCACGGTAAAAATAGCCGCGTCTACGGCGACCTTGATATCCTGCGATGAGGGGTGCCCGTTCTTCGGTGAGGACATCTATCACTTAGTGTTAGTAATACACAAAGTAACGTACGTACGGTAGCGCGTCAAGGCAATAAAAAAGACCCCCCATTACCGGGAGGTCAACACCGAACCTAATTCCCGCCTAACGCCGATCGTACTTCGCTCCCGTCCAGCCCGACGCATCGCACTCGGAGCCAATCCTCCCCCGCTCCGTAGATGGAGTGCGGGAATGAGATCATGCCGACGATTTCGACGCCGTTATCGGAACGAGAGAACGAGGAGGTAGTGTAGGTGAATCCGAACTTGGCAAGGTCGCTGACGATGACGCCTCGGACTTTTTCGGCAAGGACCTCGTTCATGCCGCATGCATCTTCGCCTCTGCTTCGTCCGTAGATTTCCACGACCGGAGCAGTGTCGAGGGCCTTGAGCGGCCTGCCGTCATGCAAGGTGTGCGTTCCTTTGACGGGATCGTAGACGGTCCAGCCCTTGGCAAGCACGTAGGCCTTGGCGTTCACGGGACCGACCTGGTGAGCGGCTTCTTCTCCAACGGCATCGAAACCGCAGGACCACCCCTTCCAAGCCGCGACGGCTCCGGCCTTTCCGGGATACGGCCAGTCGACGCCGTCGACGAGGCCGGGCGATCGGGCAGAGACCCTGGATCGGCCGTTGCCGAACTTGGCGGTCAGCGTATCGAACAGCTGTTCGTAGGCGAAGAGTACGCGTACGAGGTCGAACTTTTTACCGAAGATCGGCGTAGCGCCGCCGATGACCGGCGGCGCTGCCTTTTTTGCAAAGAGCATCTCAGTTCTCCACGCTGGTTGGATCCGGTTCGCGTCCGTCCGACGAGACGCAACGAACGGTGATGAGACCCCGCCCGGCGCCATACCGGCTGTCGTGCGGGAAATGGATCCGCACGTAGTCGGTGAGGTCGGACTTCCTGGTTTGATGGGTCGAGACGCTCAAACGCTCGAACTTCAGCCCGAGATGCGCCAGCGGCCCGTTGCACAGGTCCGCAATGCGATCCACTCGCGCCCCGGACAGCAGGCGGAACACCTGGCGTGCTTCGTCCCACGGACCAAGCACGCTGATGACCGGTGCGGGATTGATGCGCGCTACGTCGCTGCCGTCGTGCAGCTTCAGCGCTCCCGTCTCGGCATCCTGAATGACCCACGTAATGCCGAGCAGTCGCACCTGCACGGTGATGTCCTGACCGAGCACGATGAGCGACCGAGAGTCGGCATCATGCAGATTCTTGAGACCGTCCCATAACTGCATGGCAATCCTTTTGCCGGGAACCGGCCAGTCGATGCGGTTGCGACCCTTGGACATGTCCACCGCGATCTTCACGGGGCCGGAATTCTCGAGAATCGTGTCGAGCACCGATTCATGTGCGGCAACGACCCTGCGGAAGTCGAACTTGGGACCCTCCAGTATGGCGATAGATCCGCTAACGTGCGTTTTCATTGTACTTCTCCATTTGTAGTGCCTTTTGGACAGGCAAAGAACGATTATGCCCAGCTTGGCACGATTGGGCATTTTGTCAACGGGGCAAGGCGCCACGCCGGAGGTTTCGCCTTCACCGTTCGACAGCGTGTTGACTCGGCAGCGCGTCGTAGGTATGGTTTCGGCTGGTCATTTTATCGGCCAATGGAGGTCACATGAAGTCCATCAGTCAGTTGTCATCGCTCTCGCTCTTACAGAGGGCGAGCATCGTCGTGTGTTCTCCTCTCGCGCTGTGCTGCGCCGCATTCGCCGCCTGCCTCGTCGCGTACGACGGCAACAGGTTGACTGCCGCGATACTCACGAGCGGAGTGCTCATCGTGCCGTCCTTTCTGGGCATCATGCTCATGACGTCGGCGCGACGGATTTCACCGGGCCCGCGTTTCGATGCGTTCATGGCCATGAGCGTCTCAGCGATGTACGTCGGCCTCTCCGCGTTCGCTCTCGGAACGGGATGGGCGCTGATCGAGTTCCTGCGGTCACACGGTGGGCATTACGGCCTCGGCGGCACGTTGCCGATCGCGTTCGCCGTGGGCATCATCGCGCTCCTCTGTGCCATGTCGCGGCGCCAATTCGGTCTTCAGCCGGAAGTCATGGCATTCCTTTCCACGGCGGCAGCGTGCGGAATCGCCTGTCTCGGATGCAAAGGATCCTTACCGGTACTGCTTACCGTCGCGTCGTCGTCGGCAGCCGTCCTTCTCGTCGTCTTTTTCACCATCCGATGCCCCGAACCTTCCTGACCGATTCCATTCTTTCGCTCCCCCTCATGCCAGCCTGATGAACATCAGGCTTTTTTATTGGGAAAGACGTGGTACGACCCTTACGCCATGACTGTTGACAAGGGGTCTAAAATGTGCTATTTTTTACTGTCGTGCACACCGTGCGACGACACCCGGTCTCAGTCAGTTCATTCGAAATTTCGAAAGGAAAAGGTAGGGAGAAATGAAAACGAAAGCGTTAGCGGTCCTCTCGGTCGGTTTGCTGGTTTCCGCACTCGGGTGCGCCGGTGCCGACCCGCAACAGCAGGACGATGCGGCCCCCGCATCCGGCGGCCCGATCGGCTGGTCGGCAAGCAGCCCGAATCCCAGCGCGAGCGGCGCGCCGTTCACTCCCCCGTGGCAGAGCCACTGCCCGGGACCGTCCTGCGATCCCGGCATCGGCATCCACCCCGA
The DNA here is from genome assembly GCA_023246195.1 of bacterium. Classification (GTDB taxonomy): domain Bacteria; phylum Patescibacteriota; class Patescibacteriia; order SG8-24; family SG8-24; genus JAHFIW01. Next base: position 29,584 of record JAHFIW010000003.1, on the reverse strand, counting down.
GTGGATCGTGGATCCGGCGCCCGATTACGTCGAGAAGCACTCGGCGAAGAACGTCGGCGACCCGGACCAACTCGACATCCAGGCCAAGGAGAAGGCGCAGTAATCTGCGCAACGGAAGCGGACTTGACCCCGTGCATCATGCACGGGGTCTTTTTTTGCACGCCTAATAAAAAAACCCATCGCAAGCGCGATGGGCCTTCGTTTACTTGAGGTCTCCCGTATTACCGCTTCCTCCGAGGAGCTGATAAGGAAGACGTCCGCGCTGGTAAGGGATCATGTCCGCTTCCCAGACGCTATGCACGAGCATGACGTCATCTGGGACGCTGAAGTCCCGAGGCGGCGTATGCGGATGCATCTCCTTTACCGCAGCCAACCAGATGGGGAGGGCCACGGAACCGCCGGTTGCCTCCTTGACGATGGGCTGCGGCGTCATGCGCCCGACCCAGACTCCCACCACGAGGTCATTGGTAAAACCCATGAACCACGTGTCGCGGAAATCGTTGGTAGTTCCCGTCTTGGCCGCAGCCGGACGCTGCAGCTCCTGAACGCGATGACCGGTACCCTGTTCCACGACGCCCTTCATCAGGTACGTCATGCAATAGGCATCGCCGGCATTGACCGCTTGCGGCCATTGCTCGCGAGGTACCGGCACGTAGCGGTAGAGATCCTTACCCGAAGCGTCGACGACGCTGCGAATGAAGATGCCCGCGTCTTCCGAACCGGGATGACGCGGAAGCTTTTTTCCGCCGGCAGCCAGCGACGTATAGGCGAACGTGTGTTCCCACGGCGTGAGCTCGGCGGCGCCGATGGCCAGCGGGAGCACGCGCGGCAATGGCGAGGTGATGCCAAGCGCACGCATGGTGCGGATGACTTCCTCGATGCCGACCCTGTTGGCCAGCTGCACCGAGACCGAGTTGAGAGACAGCGCCAACGCCCGGCGCAAACCGATGCGACCGTAATACTGATCTCCGCCAAACGGACTCTTGTAGTTTTGGGGACACCAGATACCGGAAGCGGACGGGTAGCAGAACGGCGCATCGATGACGACATCGTCCACTTTGAGTCCGTGCGCGAGCGCGGTCAGGTAGACGTACGGCTTGATCGACGATCCGGGCTGACGATGTGCCATGGAAGCGGCGTCGAACTGGCTCTCGACGAAATCATAGCCGCCGACGTAGGCCTTGAGTTCACCCGTATGCGGGTCCGTTGCGATAAGCGCGGCCTGCAGCGCGTCGGGATGACCCGGTCCGCTGGTACGTCGCGCCGAGATGGCGTAGCGCTTCGCGGATGCCGGCGCCACGACAGGCGCTCCGACCTTGTCCGTCGCGCCCTTCGAAACGGGATCGGGCGCGATGGTCGCGATCTGCACGGACATGAGGTCGCCGACCGCCAGTTTCTTTGAGGAGCTTTTCTCCCACGTGGCGATGCGATCGGCATCTTCGGCATAGATCGGATAGACCGTGCCTTTGACGCAGACGCTTGGCGTGCCGCCGACGCCGGCCACTCTGGCCATGTCGATGACGCCGTCGACGATACCTTCAGCCGGTCCGGTGCAGCCGGCATACTTCGGGTCCTTTCCTTCGGGCCCGTTGAAACCGATGCGCCGTTCCAGGTCGATGAGCCCGCGTCGTACCGCCGACTCGGCCGCGCGCTGCATGCGCATGTCGAGGGTGGTTTGCACGGTCAGGCCCTTTTCGAAGATGGCCTCGTTGCCGAACATCCGCTTGAGCTCCCGTCGCACATGGTCGCAGAAATACGGAGCGGCCGTGTGATTGAGGGCGTCCTCGCGGTAGATGATGGCAATTTCCTCGTGAAGCGCCGCGTCGGCTTGCGCCTGCGTGACGAATCCCGCGTTGACCATCTGACCGAGCACGTAGGCTTGGCGAACGCGAGCGCGGTCGTAATGGCTGAACGGCGAGTCGTGTGACGGCGCGCGCGGAAGTCCCGCGAGCATCGCCGCCTCGCCCAAGGTCAGGTCCTTCACGTCCTTGCCGAAGTACGCCTGCGCCGCGGCCTGAACGCCGTAAGCGTTATGGCCGAGGAAGACGTGATTCAGGTAGACCTCGAGGATTTCGTCCTTGGTCATCAGGTGCTCTACGTCGACCGCAAGCACGATTTCGCGAATTTTACGCGCGATCGTCTTGGCATTGTCATGAAGAACGACCTGCTTGACCACCTGCTGAGTGAGCGTCGATGCCCCCTGCCTGGTGGCCCCGCTGCGGTAGTTGACCGTCGCGGCGCGTACGATGGAAACCGGGTCGATGCCGCCATGACTGTAGAAGTCCCTGTCCTCGGCCGCGATGAACGCCTGCTGCACGTGCTTTGGCACGTCAGTCAACGGCACGCGTACGCGGTTCTCGTTGGTAAACGTGCAGATAAGCTCGTTGTCCGCGGAGTAGACGCGCGTAGTGACCGGCGGGTTGTATTTGAGGAGCGCCGAGAGGTCTTTGGGAAGACCTTCCGCGATCCTCGCCCGCACGTACGGAATCGAGGCGGCTCCAAACACCACCGTCATGGCGATTGTCAGCGCCAGTGTCCGAAAAAACGCAAAGCGCTTTCCCGGCAGCGTGACCCTGACGAGTCGCCACGGCACCATCCGAGCAAGGCGAGTCTTTCGCTTCACCTTGGCCATGGCACGAATCCGCCACCCCCTTCGGTCGACGCCCCGCGCCATGTAAGGCCGGCCGGCGAGCAAAGCGGCGATGACGAACAGCGCGGCTGCCGGCCAGCTGAGATACGGACTTCCCGTAACGCCGTTGACCGAAGCGACAATCCACTTCGCCAAAAGCCAGATAGCCAAAAGCCACCCTGCCAGACGAGCCAATCGAATGACCATGTCTTTCATCTTTTTCTCCCTTCAATTAAGAAGGATTTCCTCTGATAAAGAGCGTGTTTTTGAGGAGACCTCCTCCACAGAAACGTCCCGATAAGGTAGCGCCGAAAGTACGAAACTGTCAACGCGCTCGGCAAAAAAAATCCCCCGACTGATGTCAGGGGAGGCGCCAAACTACTTGGCCGATTTGGCGTTACGGACCCGGATGGTCCAGCCTTCGTGAAGGAACGGGACTCGCAGCGTGGAAACATCCCCGCATTTGCCGCCCTTGGGGAGCAGGCAGAGGCGATGATACCCGAACTGCGTCGAGAACGTCATCTGTTGACCGGGAAGCACCGTTCCGAATTCCCTGTCGTCGACAGTAAGGACCTGCTCCTTGCTGCCGTCCCTGTTGTCCACGATGAAGCGGATGACCCTCCCCTGCTCGACGTCGATTTGGGGACTGAAGGACATCAGCGTCGGAGGTACCGCCACGGGCGGCAGGATGACCTGCCTGTCGGCGTCGCGCCTGTCGACGCTTTCCACGGTGGCAGCTGTCAGCGGGCCGTCGTAGGTTTCGCACTTGTAGCGCTTGTACAACGGGACGAACACCGAGACGTACTGCCCGCGCATTTCGCGCGCGTCCGCCTGCGATGCGGCGGAACCTTCGATGACCTTGCCGGCGGCAATGGTCTCGTCGGGGGTCAATGCGGCGCCTTCGCCGTCATGCAGCGCCCGCGAGATGCGCGCGGATGCGGTGACGAAGCGCGCGCCGACTTCCTGATGCTGCTTGCCCAACTGCTGGGCAAGGAGTGCCGATGATGACGAACCGCCGTCCTTGCAGGCCTTCTCGGCATTGTAGTGCAAGTCGGCGATGGCGTCGTTGACCGCCTTCTGAAAGCCCGAGCGCGCGGTCTCGACGGAGACAGCGTCGTCCGTAGCGGACCCGATGGTCAGAATGAGCGTATCGCCGCCGAGCGGAACCGCGCCCTTGGCGGCGCCGTCGAGCGTGGCTTGCATGCGCGCGTCGGTCGGATCGATGCGCGCGGCCTCACGGTATTCCGCGTTCGCCGCAGCGACGTCGCCGTCGTGCAGGAAGAGGTCTCCGCGGAACTTGTGCATCCGCGCCTCCTTGGGAAAGCGCGCGGCCGCCTTGCCGAGCACGTCACGCGCGGCGTTCCGATCGTCCGCCGCACGAAGGCAGGCGGCTTCCAGGAACACCGGAGCGGTGTCGTTGGTCAGGATGCGGTTGGCCACCACGTCCAGTTCGGCAGCGGCCTCGCGGTAGCGATGACGGCTGGCGTACTGGTTGGCGAGTTCCTTGCGGGCGTCAGCGTGCCACCATTGGAGGGTGCGCGCCTTTTCCAGCGAGGCAATCGCGTCGTCGGACTTGCCGAGCCTGAGCTGGGCCGTGGCGTACCAGTAAAAGGGATCGCCGTCGCCCGGTCGGACTTCGGTGGCGCGCTTCAGATAACCGGCGGCGATGTCCGGGTTGTCGGCGTCGAGCTCCAGCTTGCCGAGGGCGACCAGCGAACGCACGTCCCCGGGACGGCTCTCGATGGCGAACTCGTAATGGATGCGTGCCAGCTTGAGCTGATCGCCCTGCAGCAGCAGCGCGGCGTAGAGTCGCTGCGCTTCTGCCTGCTTGGGGTCGATGACGGCCGCCACTTTGGCGAGGCCGATGGCCGTATCGCCCACGCCGTCATTCTGCACGCTGCCGAAGTAACGAACGTAGGCGCGCGCCAACTTGAGGAAGGCGAAGGCGTCCGACGTCGGCGGCGTGGCGATGGCTTTGGACGTGGCCGGCGCGAGCGCGAAGCCCGATGCCGTGAATGCCCCGTCGACTGCCTTGCCCATCAGGGAAAAGATGTTCGCCGCCGAATTGGTGCGAACGGATTTTCCCGTGGAGGTCATCGCCAAGTCGGTGAGATCGCCGAGGGCCTTCCCCGTCCCGACCAACGTCGGTCCGGAAGAGCCGGCCCTGTAGAGCGTCGCCTCGAACGTCCACGCCCACACCTGACCGCTAAAACGGCCGGTGAGAAAATGGGTGGCGCCGCGAGACACCGCCAACTGGTTGGCCTTTGCCAAGTCGTAGTCCTTGCCGAGCGGCGAGACCAGCTGTGCCTGCGCCTCGGTGAGCACCAACGGTCCGTTGAGCGGCTCCACGTCGGGGTCGTCCTCGAGACGCTCGGCAATGTGCGCCGGAATCCCGAGTGACAGTGCCGAGAGTGAACGTGCCGCCGCGTCGTTTTCGAACGGCGTCACCAGCACCTTGATGTGCCGGCGCTGAGCCTCGAGCGCGCGCGTGACTTCGTCCATCTCTTTGGCCGTCTTGTCGAGACCTTTTTGCGTGCGGTCCAGGTCGTCGTTGATCCGTTGCGCCCGCTTTGCCGTTTCCCTCATCTCGTGCACCAGGAATCCGGTCATGGCGAACGCCACAACTACCGCCGCAACCATCATGCGAATGAACGTCTTATTTTTCATGGCCACCAGACTCCTTGCAGGGGCTTTCCCCGAAATGAAGATGCGCCATCATCGGCTTAGCAAATCCCCCACAGGACGTCAATTCACCTGAAACGAAAAATCGCCTAACCTAAGGCGATTTTCGGCCAATCACGGCGTCGATTAGACCGCTGTCTTGACGGCTTCGCGCGTCACGCGGCAAACGAACGACTTGAGGTAGGCAGATTCGGGGAAGTACACGGAAGTCGGATGGTCAGGAGCCTGATGCACCACTTCGAGCAGGTCGAGGCGCACGCCTGCCTGGACCGAAGCGCGGCGCAGCGTGAAGGCGAAGTCTTCCTCGCTGAAGAAATGCGAACAGCTGGAGGTGACGAAGATGCCGCCGTCGCGCACCAGGCGGAGCGCGGCGCGATTGAGGAAGTGGTAGGCCTTCTTGCCTTCCTCTTCGTCGCGGTGGGCCTTGATGAGCGCCGGAGGATCAACGATGACCATGTCGAAACAGGGCTCGGTCTTAGTGGAAAGATATTGGAAGACGTCGGATTCCTCATTGACGAGGACATGCTCTTCGATGACGTTGAGCTCGGCATGACGACGGGCCGCGGCGAGCGCGGAGGCGGAGCTGTCCACGTTGACGACCTTCGTCGCGCCGCCCTTGATGGCCGCGACCGAAGCCGCACCGGACTATGAGAACAGGTTGAGCGCCTCGCGTCCCTTGGCCAACTTCATGATCGACTGACGCAGAGTTTTCTGGTCAAGGAAAAAACCGGTCTTCTGACCGTCGCGCACGTCGGCCACGAACGTCATGCCGTTCTCCTTGAACTCCACGACTTCCGGAAGCGTACCGGACACCACGCCGACCACGTCGTGCAGGGCTTCTTCCTTACGCACCGCAATGTCGCTGCGCTCAACGATAGCCGCGGGAGAAAAGACTTCCCTGAGCGCGGCAACGATGACCTCGCGCTGGCGATCCATGCCTGCCGTGGAAATCTGGATCACGAAGACGTCGCGATAGCGGTCGACCACCAGGCCCGGAACGCCGTCGGTCTCACCGAAGATGACGCGATAACCGTCCGTCTGCGTGCCCATGCCGTAGCCGAGCAAGTTTTTGCGCTCTTCTGCCTCGCGGAAGCGAGCCGCGAACCAATCCTGATCGATGTGAATGTCGACGTCACCGAAGGCGAGCATGCGAACGGCTATGGAAGACTTGCCGGAGTACGTGCCGATGCCGAGAATCTTGCCGGAGATGTCCGTGACGCGAACGAGGTCGCCATGTTCCACGCCTTCAGGGCGCTTGGTGAGCGCGCCCGAGAAAATCCACGGGTGGCGAAAAACGACGTTCATCTCCTTACCGGACTGCAGAGTGACTTGTGGGTACATATTCGTACGTTAAAAATGATTCGTCAGGTCATGACTCGACACACTAGCACTTCTCCCCATTTTGGTCAATTGTGCGTGACTTCACGCACGTCGCCTAAAAAAATGCGCGAGCCCTGAGGCTCGCGCCGACCTGAGTCGATTTGCCTAACGCTTCGGCCTGATGAGAAAGGACTCTCCTTCCGCCCGATAAAAGGCGTGAAGGAACACGTCCGTGCCATACCTGGAACGGCCCTCCGCAAGCGAGGGGTCGAGCAGGGTGATTGAAGCGGCGCTGACGCTCACGGGCACGACGGCGTGAGTGAATCTCTCCATTTTCCGATGCCACAGCGTGGTGACATTGACGAACACGATCGGCGGCTCCCTGCGTTCGACGGCATCACGGATATCTTGCAATGTCGTCGGACGAGGCTCGATGATGCCGCCCCGCTTAACGAACTCGTAACCGTACAAACGGCAGGCCAACCGATATGCAGACGTCCGCCCGACGTCTCGGGACGCCCATGCAAGAAAGGCATCGGCAGGCAGAGGGCCGCGAAGGCGCGAGAATGACGCGGGATACTGGGAAACCCACCCGACGATGCGCACGTCATAACCGCGCCGGAGCAGGTAGATTGCCGCCTGCATGCTATCGACGCCGCCATGCCGAGGAACCCCCATCTCTCGGGCAATGATTTTTAGCGGCAAGTCATCGCCGTGATACGCCATGACCATGCGAGCTGCCGCCGGAACGCACCAGCCGACGCCGTTCGGTTGCGTGCACAGCGGAACACGCAGGCTTTTTGATTTTTTCATGCTTGCCATCCTGGCTGCAGAAAGGACTGCCCTAAGCATAGCATGCGACGCGTCCAGAGGCACCCGCACAGGTTGACGGAACGACCCGATCCTGCTAAGGATGACACGTCGGCCGATACCTCAAAAAGGAGGCTCCCATGGCCCGTTCCATTGCTCATTCCACGCGTTCCCTGATGCTGTGCATCATGCTGGCGTCGCTGGCAGCCTGCATCAAAACCGTCTATGTCCGCACTCCCGGCGTCTGCTCGCGCGACTCCGAATGCCTGGCGGTCGACGAACCGAAGCTGCCCGCGGAAACGGCACGCGCCCGCGAACGCGAGTTCGTACGTCGCACTGTCGCCTCGACCGTTACCGTCCGCAGCATCCGTTACGACGGACATGAGGGCAAGTCGGTCACGAGCGGCACTGGCACGGTCATCGGCTCAAAAGGCTACGTCATCACCGCCTACCACATCGTACAGGGCGCGCAGACGATCACGGTGACCCTGCGCCAGCCCACCGACGACGGTAACTTCGTCGAAACGCGGGAGGCGTTGGCCACTCCGCTGATCTCCTCGGTCAGTACCGACATGATCCTGCTGGCCCTTTCAAGCGATCAGCCGATGCCCGCACCGCTGGCAATCCGTCACGACCAGGTCATCACCGGAGACCGGGTCTGGTTCCTCGGAGAGCGCGGTCCGTTGTCGCAGGGAACCGTCGCGCAGACGGACATCAGCGACGGCATGGTCACGCATTTTGCCGATGCGGGCATCGTGTCCAAGGCTGCGGACAACGGCGCGCCGGTGCTGAACGCCTGCGGCGAAGTCGTCGGCATCACGCTCGGACCCTTCGGCATCAAAAACCGCCTCCGCATGCTGCCCATCGACGATGCGCTCGAATCGCTCGGCGTCACCCGCGCCGACCTGCGATGATGCATTGCCCCCGTTTTTTACGGGGGCAATTTTATTCCCTCAATCTGCCAAAGCCGAAGCGTCGAGCAGCGCGGCGAATTTTTCCTTGACCTTCTTGAGCTTGGGATTGATGACTGCCTGACAATACCCGGCGTCCTTGTTGCGAGCGTAATAATCGCGATGATAATCCTCGGCGGGATAAAAGGCAGTCAGCGATTCGAGCGTGGTCACGATCGGCGCGCCTCCAGGCGTCTCGCGCTCCAATCCGGCGATGAACGCCTTGGCCTTGGCCAGCTGCATTTCGTCGGCATAAAAGACGGCCGAACGGTACTGCGTGCCGACGTCATCCCCCTGCCGGTTGAGCGTGGTGGGGTCATGGGTGGCGAAAAAGACGATCAGCAACGTTTCATAGCTGACCTGCGACGGATCGAATTCAACGCGAATGGACTCGGCATGACCGGTGCGTCCCGAGGAGACTTGATCGTACGTGGGATTCATGACCGTGCCTCCGGCATACCCAGGAGCGACGGCCACGACTCCGCGAAGCATCTTGAAAACGGCCTCGGTGCACCAGAAGCAACCCCCTCCGAAAACCGCGATATTGGTTGAAGACGTCGATGGCATGGCGGCGCGCGATTAGGACGTCGGAGACTTGTCGGTGAACTGAAAGGTGTTGAGCATCTTCTGAAGGACGGAAAAGGCATTTTCCTTGTCGAACTCCGCCACGGTGCCGGGGTCATAGTTGCCGATCGCGCCGGTATGCACGGTCAGCACGACTTCGTAGCATCGCGACCCTCGTAAGGCGCGGTACACGCGCGAATCGTAGCGATTGCCGGCAGCCGCCTCAGCGACATCTCCGCGGCGAAAATCAATTCCTCCGACGGTGACGACGGTGGGCAGCGTCCTGTCTGCCGCGGACATGTCGGGATTGGCATAACACGTCTTCACCGCATCCTTGCCGTCGTCGACACTGACGGTCATGTAGGCCTCACCGAAGTTCGTCTTTGGCGTCATGTAGGAATCCTGCGGAAACGCCAGTCTTACCGAAGGTTTGCCGATAAAGTTGCCGCCGACATCCGTACCGTGATGCTCGTCGAAATCGCGCGGATATTTCACCGTAAAACCTTCGTAGGCCTTGCCTGATTTATCGAAGCTGCCGTCATTCCAGAGCTTCCAGCCACGTGACGCATAGGAAGAAGTGTCGCCGGGCCGGTGGATGATCTGCCGCATGAAGGAAGTCGACAGGGAGGCATCCGTTTCGGTCTCTACGCCGAAAGAATACCCCATGACGGCCGTGTACATCGAGATGACCAGGATGACGACGATTGAAAGCAGACTTGGCATAATAGGGCGACCTGTTATCGGACGGCATTACCGGCAATCCGGTTAAAGTATAGCAAATGACCGCGAATTTTACCCGAAATGAAAAGAAAACGAGCCTTCGACTGCGGCCCTTTCTCATTGACAAAACGCCTTTTTCTTGCTGAAGTCACGCCAACGTTCTTTCCCGCAAAGGATATCGGAGTATTCACGATGAAAAAGTTCAACGCCGTCTTGAATGGTTTCGGCCAATTCCTGCTCGGCGCGGCCATTGCCGCGCTGCTGCTGGGACTCGGCATCTACATTGGCGCCCGCTCTACCGGCTTGCCGTTCCACAGGGATACGCAGGACATGAGCGATACGATGGCACTGATTCGATCCCAACACGTCGGGATACCGGTCAGCGACGACGAGCTCTACTACGGCGCCATCGGCGGCATGGTCAACGCCCTGCGGGAAGATCCGTATTCGCAGTTCGTCGACCCCGCCGAGGCCAGACGGATCGACGAAACCATGGCCGGCACGTTCGCCGGCATCGGCGTGCAGATCGTGCTCAAGAACGATCGTCCGCAGGTACTGGGGCTTATGGACGATTCGCCCGCAGCCAAGGCCGGAGTGACCGCCGGCGACATCATTACCGCCGTGAACGGCGCAAGCACGGCCGGAAAATCGCTGCAGGCGATCACCGCGGAAACCCGCGGATTGAAGGGCACGGCCGTGGTGCTGACCATCCAGAGCGTCGGCATTGACGGCACCCGCGACGTCAGTATCGTCCGCGACACGATCGCCATCAAGTCCGTCACGTGGAAGATCGTTTCGGGCAGCAACGGCAAACGGCTGATGCGCGCGACCATCACGAATTTCCACGGGGACACCGGCGACCTGTTCGACCGAGCGGCCGAGGAAGCCGTCAATGCGAAAGTCGACGGCTTCATCCTGGACCTCCGCGACAATCCCGGCGGCTACATCAAGGCGGCCGGCGCAGTATCCTGCACATGGATCTCGCGCCAGCCGTACGTGCTCATGGAACGCAAGGACGGCAAACGCGAGGTGGAAAAGTGTACCGGCAATCCCCGCTTGGCCGGCATGCCGACCGCGGTACTCATCAACAGGTACTCCGCCTCGGCATCAGAAATCACGGCCGGCGCCTTGCAAGACCTTGCCAATGCCCGAATCATCGGCGAGAGAAGCTTCGGAAAAGGGTGCGGTCAGGACATCACCACCTTCTCTGACGGCGCCCAACTGCGTCTGACCGCCTTCCTCTGGTTCACGCCGAAAGGCCATTCCATCGACAAGTCGGGCATTACGCCCGACGAGATGGTAATCGCCAGCCCCGACGACATCGCCAAGGACAAGGACACGCAACTCGAGAGCGCCATCACCTTCCTTTCCGAAGGCCGATGAACGCTCATCCCCCGTTCGTAACAACGGGGGATTTTTTATTGACAAGGCGCTTCAAATGTGACATTTTTGAATACGTGCCTGAGCGTACTTTCAGCATGCAAGGAGTTTCCGAATGTCAGAACCGAATCAGGCCTTCGTAAAACGAGTCCGCGAAGCGCTGGGTGAAGGAAGCGATCCCCTGTACGTGCACGCCCTTCTTTCAAAAACGGACGCCGAGCTGCTGCTCTGGATGTACCAAACGCTGTGCGAGACGGAGGAAACCGTTCGCGAGGAGGCGCAACTGGAGCGAGGCGAACCGCACGATACGGCATATCGCCTCGGCTTGCGCATCCTGGACGGCAAATTCCGATTGCTGCAGTTCGTGACGGCTGAGCTTGCCGCCCGCAATGACGCCATCGTCACCGAAACGGACGGGACGCAGCCGTAAAAATCCGAGCCTCTCGTAAACGCAAACGCCCCGATGACTGTCGGGGCGTTTTTTCATCTGCGAAGTTTTCTGACGCTCAGCGAATGAACGTCGCCTCAAAAGCGGTCTTGCAGGAGCGGTCCAAATCCTTCCTTCCGAGGATGCCGTTGTCGAGCAGGAACGTCTCTTCCTGATACAGGTGCGTCTGATACATCTCCGGACCGTCGGTGCAGATGCAGAACTTCACGCCATGCCGCACGATGCCGCCGAACATCGCGCGCATCTGCCCGACGTTCGTGAAAATGCTGTTGCGCAGGTTCGATGTCGGACAGATTTCCAGCACGATGCCGCGACGCGCCACCTTCTCCATCAGGCGCTCATCCTCGGCGCATTGCACGCCATGACCGATGCGGTCGGGACGGATGACGTCGACCACATAGCGCATCTCGTCGAGCTGGCGCTCCTCACCCGTATGCACGGTGATGCCCAGCCCGGCACGACGCGCCTTGGCGAAAAGGTCCTTGAGCTTGGTCATCGAGAAGCCCTTGTGGTTCGGTCCGGCCAGGTCGATGCCGATGATGCCGCGGTTCCTGTACCGGATGGCCTTATCGACGATGATCTCGTTGAGACCCTTGGGAAAGCTTCGATCCATCATCAGGATGATGCCGGCCTTCACCTGCGGATATTCGAGCAGCGCCTTATCCATGCCCCACAACGCCGACATGATGGTGTGGTCGAGGTCGCGCTCCCCGCCGCGATTGCGCTTCATGGGATTGAAACGCAGCTCGTGCAGCACGATGTTGCCGCGGCGATAGGCGCCGTCGATGACGGCCTTCACCGATTCCTCGACGGCTTCAGGTGACGACTGGATCAGTTCCGTCCAATGGAAGAAGCGGTCGTTCATCTCGCGTAAACCGCGATTGCGCTCGTCGCCGCTCATGGTGATCATGGCCTCAAACTCCCAATAGTTCTTGGTGGGCAGCTTGATGCCCTGCCGATGCGCGATAGACCACAAGATCGACGGCCGCACGGAGGCGCCGAGATGGTTATGCAGGTCCGCGTACGGCCGATAGGAGCGTTGGGGCATAGAAGCGCCACAAATGACGATTCAGGCCATGGTACGCTCGAACGACGCGACTTTCAAGCTGGAGCCTTCTCTGATGGCACCGCCGACCAGTCTTACCCCCTTAATTCCGCCCTATATCTGCTGCCACACGGTCTTTTATGACAAACCGAAGCGGAACCCATTGACAACCAGACCGATTCCTGCTATTGTGGAGGCCTTGTGCAATTCGTGCCTCAAGCGAGGGAGACCAATCGGTAGGACGCACAGGTCCAGAAGGTTCAGCAGGATCAAATACGGAGTTATTGCCTGAACCGGATCTTCACTCCCCGCCCTGCTTCCGTCGACGCGCCATGCTGCGCTCGGCCGAGGCCAAAGAGACAAGAGAGAGTCATCTGACAAGATAGGACGCACGTGTCCCCGAAGATTCAGCAGGATCAAGTAACGCCAGTCGTACAAAAAGCCTGATCAGGACTTCAGACCCTCAAAAAAGAACCCCGGCCTCACGGTCGGGGTTTTTGTTTGTGGCGGATAAAAAAGCCGAACGAATTCGGCATCAGCACCATTTACTTTGACTCGTTTTCTTTCTTCCCGTCGTCGTCAGCACGCAGAATGGTGACCTCGGCCTCGCCATCCTGGATATTGACCACTACGGGCTTTCCCGTAGCCATGACCAGCGCGATGGCGTTCATGTGCCCGCCAAACGCCGACCTGACCCCTTGCGAGGACCAATGACCGACGAAGAATCCGCCGCTCGGACAACAGTCCATGCGCATGCAGCCGATGACGCATCCGCCTCCGGGCATCACGGTTGACCAGGCCTTTTTGAAACTGCCGTCATCGTCGTACGCCGCGACGGCCTGACCGGGCATGATCGCGCAGCCGCACCGGCAGCAGCGAATGAGACGAGGACCGATCTCCGCCAGCAGACAGTCGCCGCACTTCTCACGCTTCTCGGCATGCTCGCCAATGACTCCCCTCCGCTCGCCGTAAAAGTCGAAACCGAAGCTCTTGGCGTACTCATGGCCGCAGTCGTAACGCACGATCTCGTCATTGCGCGCGTACGCGGCCAAGGTGTCGGTGACTCCGGATTGACGTTCGAGTTGCTTCTTGGCTGCGGCAAGCTTGCCGCGGCGCAGCCGTCGCACATCGACGACGAGAATCGTAAGGCCAAGCACTCCCACGATGACCAGGATCAGGAATGTGATGAGCATCGCCGCCTCCTTTTTCGGTAAATGAACGCACCCGCAGTGTAGCCGCCTGCGCCAAAACAGTCCATGACCAAACGCCGCCCTTTCGGACGGCGGTCTTGCTTATGCGGGGGCGAACGTGCGCTCCTCCTTGTGCGACTCGGCGCGCTCGGCCTCTGCCTTCTGCTGATACGACTCCCCCTCCTCCTTCTTGAAGCGCACCGAGAATGCCGGCACGTAGCGAATGTCATTAGCCTCGTCGTTGATCTCAACCGTCTCGCGATTCATCAGCTTGGTGAGGGCGATGTCGGTGAGCAGTTCGGTCGACCCCTGAATCTCCTCGGAAAGATTATCGAGCTGCGTGGCATCAGCCAGGGCGTTGGCCTTGGCCTGGTTCTCGATGGACTTTTTCTTCTCACGAAGGGTCTTGATGTCTTCCAGGATCTTCTGATAATCGCCATTATGCTTCAACTCATCCTGAAACATCTTGGTCAATTCCTTGCGCTCCTTCTTTTTTTCCTGAATCCGGTCGAAGACGTCTTTGAGTTCTTGCATAACAATTCATCATCACCGCGAAGGCGGGAATCCGGAAATAGCAAACTTCAAGCGGCCTCCACTATAACAAACGCCCCGTCCTTGAGAAGTGGACGAAGTGTGGATAGCATGCCCGCATTTATCGCTCAAAACCGAAATGCCACCACTCCGGTGCGTACACGTAAAAACCCGCTTTAACCATGGCTTTTTTGAGCAAACGGCGGTTCTTCTTGGCCTCTTTGTCCATTGCCCGCAACGACGTAACGCTTTCAAAGTAGTCCATGGCGGCAACAGGCGTAAGGTCATCGTGGTCCGTGCCCATCCAAAGCTCGCGACCCTGGCGATCGATGACGGTGAGATCAACGGCTCCCCCGTTGCGATGATGATCAAGGCGCGTGACGCGCAGCTTTGGCCGACTGGCAAAGGTGAATATTTCCTTCTCCAGCCGCCTCTCGTTCCACTTTGGGTGCGCGGCTATCAGGCGACGGCGGAATGCCGCGATCATCTTCAGCTGCACCCTGCGATCGCGCTGACAATCCCACACTTTGAAGTTGCAGCCCTTCGGCAGCAGCTTCCGCGCCCGGGCAAGCGCCACAGCCAAGGACTTGCGCGCCATCACGCGCGGCGAATCAGACCAGCCAAAAAAATAGTAGCGTGGTTCCATGACGAAGCCGAGTTTTCCCAAATCGACGAAGGTGAGTTTCATTCGAAAAGCATCATGTGTGACTCTTTTTATTCGTCCTTCCCGTCCTAGTAGATCTCGCCTTCCGCGCCACGCGAATCGCGTCCTCTGCCCAGGCAAACAGCATCTCGTGATCCTCGACCACGTCTGCCGGCACGGCGTAATAGCCCATGGTCATGGACTTGCCTTCACGACTATACGTAAACGGTTCAGAACCCTGCTCCTCATACTTGAGAAGCGTGGTCTCGTCGACTTTGAAGTAGGCGACGCCGTCATCCACGATACCGAAGAACGCGTCCTCGCTCTGCAGGCCGTGCCCGCCGAACATCGGCTTTGACCGCAGGCCGGGCAATGCCGCCAGCGCATCAATCAAGTATTCCACGAACGAATCGTCTTTGCGTTTCTTGGTATCCATATGTCGCTAGAATACGACTTTCCCGCAAAAGAGTGAAGATGATAAAAAAAGTCCGACGTGACGTCGGACTGCTGAGCTATTTCCGTTTCGACTCGACATGAATGAGCGCGGCACGGATAGTCGGGCGCGAGCTCACACGTCGCAGCGGCCTTCTGTCAGCCGACCTCCACCAGGAGCGCGGCGTGATCCGAAGCGATGTCCGGCAGCACTTCGAAACGGTCGACGCGGAGGTCCGGCGTCGTGAAGACGTAGTCCGCGAAGTTCGGCTCGGTCTCATCATGGTAATGCCGATAGAGCGGCGTCCTGGTCCCGGGCACGCCTGCCTCAACGACGAGATTGCGCATATGCTCGGCAATGATGCGTACCGACTCCGTCTCCGGCAGCAAGTTGAAATCGCCGCAGAGCACGTGCGGCGATATCTGCGTATCCAGAAATGCCCTCACGCGTCGAGACTGCGTCAGACGTTCCGGAGTGTCGGTCTTGGGACCGTCGCACCACAAGCCGTGATAGTTTGCCACGAGCACGCCCCTGCCGCCGAAGTTGAGAGTGGCATGCTGCAAACGGCGAGACGACGGCGCCGCGCTGCCGATGTCCACTGGACGGCCTGGAACGTGCACCGTGAAGTCGGTGATGCCCCTCCTGCGAGGAACGGTGCTCCTGATGAACATCGCGAGGCTCGCGCGGTCAGGATTGTCCCCGTGTCGCGCGAACGACCCGTAGAAGCCATAAAGCTCATCGGAAATCCGCTGAAACAAGTCGCCGCACACGGACTCGCCGGGATGACGTCCATCCACGACGGCCTGAGCGGTGTCAAAGATCTCCTGCAGGCAAAAAACGTCGGTTGTCGGGGCATGTCGGCGCAGGAACTGCAGCAGCTCCGGCAGCGCGCGCCCGCCCCAGGCGTTGAGCGAGACGATCGTCAATTTTTCGTTTGCCATGGGCACAGTTCAGCATGCTTCCGCTGAACTCGCAATCTTCCGGCACCATGCCGGCTTCATGCCCAAAAGCACGAGGCCGTCCTGCTGGATGACGCAGGGGGCGGGAACGAGTTTTTTCATGAGCGAAAGGTATTTCTAAAAAAGCGCGCTCGTCACATGTTGACATCAGCACCGGCGCGTGATACCTGTCACTCAAGGAGATTCTTCATGTCACAGCAGAAACCGCTCACGTTCGGCGAACTCAACGTCGGTGACCGATTCATCGGCCGTCCCAGGGACGGAGACGATGCCGGCCACTGCGGCCTTCGCGGAGGCAGCTTCCTTTTCGAGAAAATCAGCATGGAGTTCCGTAACTCCGACATGACGACCGTCGAAAACGCCAGACGCCTCTACGACGGCAACACCTCGAACATGCCGCTCGGCATGCCAGTCTACAAGATCCTGACGTAAGCCGCGCAAACGCAAACCGCCCCTTTTTAGGAGGCGGTTTTTTCATTGCCGGGCGTCATGCCCCATGGCACTTCTTGTACTTCTTGCCCGAACCGCAGGGGCAGGGATCATTACGACCGACGCTCTTCTCGGCGGATTCGGCGGCGACCGTCTGAACGGCAGTGCCCGTTCCGGAGTCCGTCTTTGCCGGCGCGCTCAATGTCACGCCCTGACGCTCGATCATCGACTGAGGCTGCTCGCGGACTACGCCGATCTTATAGACGGAGTAGACCACCTGCTTGCTGATGTTGGCCGTCAGCGCGCTGAACATGCGGAACGATTCGCGCTTGTACTCGACGAGCGGATCGCGCTGGCCATAGCCCTGCAGGCCGATGCCGGTACGCAGATGCTCCATGGCATCGAGATGCTCGATCCAGAGGGTGTCGATGGCTCGAAGTACCAACGAGCGGATGATGTCGACGAACGCGGCCTCGTCGCCGCCCATGGTCTTCAGGTCCGCGACGGTCTTATTCTGAAATGCGTCCCAGGCCTTGTCAGCCAAGCCCATCAAGTACTCGATGATCTTGGTACGCGCGTGCGCGTCCTCGAGTTTGGAACCCGCGATGGATTTGATTTCGGTGAGTTCGTGGCGCACCTCGGCGGAAATCGGAAAAATCGTGCCAGCGACCTCATAAATTTCCTTGAGGTTCCAAGTGCCTTCGTCGTCCGCCGCGGTATGAAAGCGGACTACGTGCTCGATTTCATCCTCGACCATCGCCAAGACGGCGGCCTTGAGACCGGCAACGTCACTGACGTCTCGCATCAGGGTTTCCGTGCGACGGCGGTAGATGACCTCGCGGTGCTTGTTGAGCACGTCGTCATACTCCAAAAGGTGCTTGCGAGTGTCGAAGTGATGGCCTTCCACCTTGGTCTGGGCGGAGGCGATGGATTTGGTGACCATGCCGTTCTCGATAGGCATGTCTTCGGGCAATCCCAAGCGGTCCATCATGGCCTTCATGCGATCGGAGCCGAAGATGCGCATCAAATCGTCCTCGAGCGACACGAAGAACTGCGTTGCTCCCGGGTCGCCCTGGCGTCCGGCGCGTCCGCGCAGCTGGTTGTCGATACGTCGCGACTCATGACGCTCGGTGCCGATGACCAACAGGCCGCCGAGCCCGCAGACCTTCGCCTGTTCCTCGGACGTGACCGGATTGCCGCCGAGCAAGATGTCAACGCCGCGGCCCGCCATGTTGGTGGCCACCGTGACCGCGCCGAAACGCCCCGCCTGGGCGATGATCTGCGCCTCGCGCTCGTGGTTCTTGGCATTCAGCAATTCGCACGGAATCCCCTCTCGGCGGAGCAGCTCTCCGAGAATCTCGTTCTTCTCGATCGAAATCGTACCGATGAGCACCGGCTGACCCTTTTCGTGACGCAGCTTCACCTCCTGCACCACCGCGTCGAACTTGCCGCGTTCGCTCTTGTAGACGCGGTCAGGAAGGTCGGTGCGGCCGGAGACTCGGTTAGGAGGGATCACCACCACGTCGAGCTTGTAGATTTTGGAAAACTCCTCGGCCTCGGTGGCCGCAGTGCCGGTCATGCCGCCGAGCTTGGCATACAGGCGGAACAGGTTCTGAAAAGTGACGGTGGCCAACGTCTGGCTCTCGCGCTGAATCTGCACCCTCTCCTTCGCCTCGATGGCCTGATGCAGGCCCTCGCTGTAGCGGCGACCCTGCATCATGCGTCCGGTAAACTCGTCGACGATCACCACTTCGCCATCGCGCACGACGTATTCGCGATCCAGCTTGTAAAGGTTCTCGGCACGCAGCGCCTGTTCAATATGATGCACCGTGGAAACGCCGCCCTCCTCGTAAATGTTCTTGACGTTGAGCAGCTGTTCCAGCTTGGCGATGCCGGCTTCGGTCAGCGCCACCGCTCGCATTTTCTCATCGACGTTGAAGTCCTCGTTTGCCGAAAGCTTGCGGACGAGATCGGCAAAACGATAATACATGTCGGCCGCCTCCTCGGCGGGAGCGGAGATGATGAGCGGGGTGCGCGCTTCATCGATGAGGATGGAGTCGATTTCGTCGATAACCGCGTAGCTGAGTTCGCGCTGCACCTTATGTGCCGGGCGCATGACCATGTTGTCGCGCAAAAAGTCGAAGCCGAACTCGTTGTTGGTGCCGTAGGTGATATCGCACTTATAGGCCTCGCGGCGTTCCACGGGACGCATGAAGTCCATCTGCACCAGGAAGGAGCCGGTCTCGTCACGCTTCACGTCCAATTTGCCGCCCTCTTCCTTGGCGGAAGCGGCCAGAAGTTCGGCCTCGCCGAGTTCCTCGACTTTGGGCGGCAGCTTGAAGCCGGCATCATAGACGTACGCTGCCTGGTTATTGATGCAACCGACAGTCAGTCCGAGCGCTTCATATACCTGACCCATCCAAACGGCGTCACGACGAGCCAAGTAATCGTTGACCGTAACCACATGCACGCCCTTTCCCGCCAACGCGTTAAGGTACACTGCCAGCGTGGAAGTCAGCGTCTTGCCTTCACCCGTGCGCATTTCCGCAATCTGACCGCGATGCAGGGTGATGCCTCCCATGATCTGCACGTCGTAGTGGCGCTGGCCGAGCGTACGACGGGCGACTTCGCGGCAAAGCGCGAAAGCCTCGTTCATGACCTCGTCGAGCGACGCGCCCTTGGCGACGCGCTCGCGCAACGCCAAGCTGGCCTCCTTCAGTTGCGGTTCGGCCATCTCCTTGAACTTCGGTTCAAGCGAGCTGATCAGTTCCGCCTCAGCCCTAAGGCCGTCGACGACTTTTTGATTGGGGTCACCGAAGATTTTAGTCAGGAAGGACATGGTGCCAGATAAAGAATGACAAACTGAAAGCAGCCATTTGCTGTCCGCACTTTATACCCAATCGCCTTACGCGCGTCCACCCTTGGACTTCTTGGCGGCACGGAGCTTCTCAGCCAACACTCCCTTGTAGTCGGCGATTTGACGCTCGACTTCACGCTTAGTCTCGCTGATCGCGTTGTACAGGTTGAGGTCCTCATGCTCGGCATAGACGAGCATTCCCGGAAGACGGACGTGAAGCTCGGCACGGAAAATAGGGCCCTTCTTGTGATGCTTGGAGGTCAAACCTACTTCGCAATCTGCCGAGACGCTGGGACCGAAACGCTTGACCTTATTGTCCAGCGAGGCGACCTTCTGTTCCACGTAGGCGCGAATGGCATCAGTGAGGGTGATTTGCGTGGCCTTGATGGCGAGTTTCATAATAATGCGGTTAGGCGGCGGACGAACGGCAAAGGCCATTCAATGCACATAGTATACCCACGTTCCTCGCGAAGCTCAACATCTCAAAACCCCACGTATTCCACCTCTTCCTGCAGCTGCACGTTGCCGTCGGTCATGTTGCGAATACGGGTCTTGAGGACCGCAGTCAGCGCGACCACGTCGTCAGCCTTGGCTTGGCCGTCACTGACGAAGAAATTGCCGTGCTTTTCGGACACCTGCACGTGACCCACCTTGGTGCCCTTGAGCTGGGCGCGGTCGATGATCCATCCTGCGGGAATCGTGCCCTGGGAAGTCAACGGGACCTTCTCGTCCTTGTCGAGATCAAACCACTTGCGCATGCCGGCAAGCTGCTCGGGACGTTCCGGCCTCCAGTTCGTGAACATGCAGCCGGCAGTCGAAAATTCGACGGGTTGCTTTTCCTTGCGGTCGAGAAGGTTTTTTCTGAGTTGGGCCTTCGAGGCTTCCGCGTCGGCTGCGAGTTTGAGTTCGAGCGTCGCGGACAGCACGAACCATCCGGCATTGCGCTTAAAGGCGGAGTCACGATAACCGAAGCCGCAGTCGGCATTGCGCAACGTGACCACCTGACCGTCCTTGTAGGCGCGTACGGAAATGACGGAGTCTTTCATCTCGCCGCCGTACGCTCCCGCATTGCCGCGAATCGCCCCGCCGACGGTACCCGGAACGCCCACGGCCCACTCGAATCCGGTGAGCCCCGCCTCGCTGGCGCGCATCGACACCAGCCCGGTCGGCGCGCCGGCCTCTGCGGTGATGACATTCCCCTCGATGACGAAGCCGCGATTGGCCATCTTGATGACCAAACCCGTCACGCCCCGATCAGACACCAGCATGTTGGAGCCTCCGCCAAAAAGAAAAAGGGGAATCCCCAACTCGCCCGCGACCCTGACGGCCCTGACGGCATCGTCGGCATTCTTTGCTTCAAAAAAATACTCGGCAGCGCCGCCGATCTTGAAAGTGGTGTGTTTTGCGAGAGGCTCCCCCTCTTTGACTTCGGACGAGACCCGCTCGCGCAACGCGCTGAGATGCGACATACGAAAATCCTAGCTGCCGCCGGTAAGTTTTTTGGCGATGACGTAGAGGTCGCCGGCGCCCATCAGCACCACCGCGTCGCCGGGCTTGATGAGATGCTCCAGTCGCTTTTGCGTTTCGGCGACCGTGCCGCCGAACAGCACTTCGCGTTCGACGACGCGCTCGGCATCACGGGCCTTCGTGGCGGCGACGAGATCTCGCGAACTGACATTCGCGTCGGCATCGTCCTCGCGGCCGGCGACGTCATAGACTTCGGACAGCACCAGCACGTCAGCGCCGTCAAAGGACGCCACGAACTCGTCGAACAGCTTTCGAGTGCGGTTACGGTGATGCGGTTGAAACGCGAGCACGACGCGGCGTCCGGGAAAAAAGCTGCGGACGGCATCGATCGTACCGCGAACGGCGGTGGGATGATGGCCGTAGTCGGATATGAGCGTGGCGCCGTGATACTCCCCGACCGACTCAAACCTGCGCCAGATGCCGGTGAACTCGCGCAACGTGGCGACCACGGCATCCGGCGAAACGCCGAGTTCGAGCGCGGCAGTGGCGGCAGCAAGCGCGTTCATGACGTTGAACCGTCCCGGCAGGCGCATGGCGCAGTCGGCCAGCGCCGTTTCCAATCCGCCTCGCGTGCGAACAATCTGAAACGCCTGCATTCCCGAAGTCACGGAAACATGACGAGCCGCGTAGTCGGCCGGGTTATCCATGGCGTAAGTGACGAACGGCACCTTTGGCGCGAGCTCGTAGAAGCAAACGTGATCGTCGGCATTCAGGATCAGCTGGCCGTCCGGCGGAAGGTTCTGCACGTATTCCCTGAAGGTGTCGCGGATGTGCGCCAGGTCGCGATAAAAATCGAGATGGTCTTCCTCGATGTTGGTAAGCACGATCATTTGCGGCGAAAGCTGCAACATGTGCGCGTTGTACTCGTCGGCCTCGACCACGAAGAACTTGCTGCGGCCGATACGCAGGTTCTTGTGCGCGAAGGTCGGCACCTTGGACCCGACGATGACGGTGGGCTCCAGCCCTCCGCGCTCCAGCATCAATCCGAGCAGCGCGGTGGTAGTGCTCTTGCCGTTGGTGCCGGAGACGGCGATGGTCCAGCGATCCTTGGAAAACTCGCCGAGAAACTCGAAATAGCTCATCTCGCGAATGCCGAGGCGCCTGGCTTCATGACGTTCGGGATTGGTGGGCGGCACGGCGTCGGAAAAAATCACCACGTCGGCATCGGGGGGAAGGTGAGAGGAATCATGACCGACCGTCACGACGATGCCCGCCGCATTCAGCTCGTCGACCGTTTCGTTACGGACCGCGTCGGAACCGCTGACGATTTTGCCTTCATGCAGCAAAAGACGGGCCACGGCAGAAACGCCGATGCCGCCCGCGCCGATGACGTGCGCCTTCTTTACGGAATCCAGGAAGGACATATGCGATGAAGTATAGGGCGAGAAGCCCAAAAAAACAAAAAGGAGGGGGTACCCCCTCCTGAACGTCAGGACGTGACGACACCGAGCGTCTTGGCCATTTCCTGTCGGCGATGGCCATCCTCGATGCCGGAAACCACGTTATTGAACGCCTGAAGCCGCTCGTTCTCGGTCACGGGCAACTCTCGTCTCTCCCACACGCCGGGACGAACGGGCTCCATGAAAATCTTCGTCCGAGCATGCGCGAACATCTGCCTCGCGAAACGTTCCGCGGCAGACTGCGAAACGGCACCGAGGATGTGACTGAACGCCCTCAGGTGAAAGGGTGCGAACACGATGCCGTGTTTCGATTCGCAGGGATCCGAGAAGATCCTCAGGGGAAACCGCACCGATTCGGCGGCCATCTCCCAAAACCGAAGGCTCTGCGTTTTTTGAATGACCGCAGAGGAAAGAAACACTCCGCGAATCAGGGCCGTGGGCTGCTTCCGAAAGTCGTTCTTCGGATCGTCGGAGTTCATGTCTCCGGCCCAAGCGACGAAGATCTCGGGCCAGTCCCCGATGAGTTCGGCGACGAAATGGCCGAACATCGCGACTTCCGACTCGGTAATGAGGGACGTGCCCTCGGAATCGCTGTCGTGCAGGGAACGGGCCAGCCGCGTAAGCAGATGCGAACGCACCGTCTGCTCCACGTCCTTGGCAACCAGTCCCTGGTAGAACAGCCTCGCGCCGACGGCAAAGCCCGCCGACGGACGCCGCATCATCATCTCGAAAAAATCGTTCAGCTTTTCCGGATGATCGAAGACGATCTTTCGACCGCCTTCCGACGGCTCCCACTTGCAGGCGATGCCCTTGTCGAGAAAGCGTCGCATGACGCGTTCTTCATCGTTCCGCGGGACACCCCGTTCGTCCTTACTCATGACAATGCCTCCTTGGTACAGCCTATTCGTCTACCCTTTTCGGACGTTCATTCTATCGGATATCATTAAAGAACGGACTTTAAAGAGCATATCTTTTTTAGCTAAAAAAGCAAGGGGTCGGGATTCGTGTCGGCCAAACGAGGTTTGCGGCAGACGGTCACGATATTATCGCCCTTCCACCACGGCACGCGAACGCCCTTGGCCACATGATAGTTCTCCGCTACGACGAGTCCCGCCTTTCGACATACCCTTGCGAGGCTGCTGCGCGTGAAGGCGTGATAATAGCGCATCACCTTCGCACCGCCGCGATTCCAGGCAACGAAGACGTCACCGAAATCATAGGGGGACAGGCCGAGGATCTTCTTGAAAAATGCCGCGAAATGTTCGGCCGCATATTGCGGCTTCCACCTGTCCCAATTAGTCATGAACAGCACGCCTCCGGGCTTAAGCACGCGAAAAGCTTCGCGCATCGCGGCAAGCCGATACTCCTCGGAAGGCAGGTGATGAAACGACGCGATCATCAACAGGAGGTCGAACGAAGACGACTCATATGGCAACGCGGTCATGTTTCCCACGACAAAGGTGGCAAGCAGGTCGTTGACGTTTTTTTTGGCATGAGCGATGAGCTCGGATGAAGCGTCCATGCCCTCATATTCTATTGCCATGCCCTTACACAGCTGATACGCTCTGCCGTTGCCGCATCCAAGGTCCAAAACGCGGTCGCCGGGCTTGATGAACTCGCGGATCCGGTCCATTTCCGGCCACGTCGAAACGCGCGAGGCCGAAAAGGCGTCGGCTATCACGTCATAATCGTCGCGCACCTTGGCCAGCAGCTGATCGGCAATCTCTTTGCGCATACATGGGAATATCCGAAGACATCATTCAAGCATCTCTGAGGCACGGCGTCCAAACCAAGGACGAATTTTTGGAATTCAAGAGGAAGATGTCCGGCGCCGCCGGAGAAAACGTTCCGCCCACTTCGGCGCTGCGTAAAGCCTACGCCAAGGTCGTCGCCGCCGATCCGTCCAGGGCCAGCGCCGCCTTGGACAAAGTCCTCACCCGTCGCGGCGTCCGTTCGCTGTCTGGCGTGGCCATCGTGACGGTGCTCACCAAACCATACGCCTGCCCCGGCAAGTGCGTCTACTGCCCCACCGAGGCCATCATGCCCAAGAGCTACCTTTCCAACGAGCCTGCGGCCATGCGCGCGCTCATGCACCGCTTCGATCCGTGGAAGCAGGTGACGCAACGGCTGCGCGCCCTGACCGACAACGGCCACGCCGCCGACAAGATCGAACTGATCGTGAAGGGCGGGACATGGTCAGCCTATGCCTGGGAATATCAGCAATGGTTCATCAAGCGCTGTTTCGACGCCTGCAATCATTTTTTGGCAGCGGAACGCGAACGTACCGAGACCCTGGCCGAAGCCCAGGACCGTAACGAGACCGCCGGCCACCGCATCATCGGCATCACTTTGGAAACGCGTCCTGACTGGATTACGCCCAAGGAAATTTTGCGGCTGCGCGCGCTCGGCTGCACCCGCGTGGAGCTCGGCGTGCAGTCCGTCGACGACCGCATTTTGGAGCTGACCAAGCGCGGCCACGACGTCGCCGCAGTAACGCGAGCCGCCGCGCTGCTGAAAGACGCCGGCTACAAGACCGACTTCCACATGATGCCGCAACTCCCCGGCGCCACTCCCGCCTCCGACCTCGCCGAGATGCGCGAGATTTTCGCCAACCCCGCTTTCCGTCCGGACATGATCAAGATCTATCCGTGCGTGACCGTGGAACTCGCCGAACTCCACGAATGGTGGAAGGACGGACGCTATGTTCCCTACGCCGATGCCGAACTCACGGAGATGCTCATCGCCGCCAAGGCCGCCGTACCGCGCTACTGTCGCATCTCGCGCCTGATTCGCGACATTCCCTCAACGTCCATCGTCGCCGGTAACGCGGTGACGAACCTGCGGCAGACGGTGCAGGCAGAGATGGCCAAGCGCGGGCTGAAGTGCGCCTGCCTGCGATGCCGCGAGATCGGCCGTGCCGCGCAAACCGAACCGGCGCTGATGAAAGAAGCGCTGACATATTTTGACGATGTCTACGAAGCGTCCGGCGGCGAAGAGCACTTCATGAGCCTCGAAGACAGCGCGCGCCATGCCGTGTTCGCCTTCTGCCGATTGCGCCTGCCGTCGAAAAATCCGCATGACGAAGTCAGGGAGCTGTGGGATACGATGCCCGAAATCCGCGGGGTCGCCTTCATTCGCGAGCTGCACACTTACGGCCATCTCGTCCCCATCGACGAACACGATGCGGACGCGAGCCAGCACAAAGGCCTCGGACGCAAGCTGATGGCCGAAGCCGAGCGCGTCGCCGCGGCTGCGGGGTACTCGAAGCTGGCGGTCATTTCGGGCATTGGCGTGCGAGAGTATTACCGAAAACTCGGCTACGCACTCGAAGGAACGTACATGGTGAAAAAATTGGCACCCGTCGCATACGCATCCGCGTAAAGCCAACAAAAAACCCCGAAACATCGGGGGCTGTGTCATTTCTTCTTGCCGTCGTCAGGCTTTGCGGGAGACGGCGCCGAAGCGGGCGCGGCTCCGGGCTTGACCACGGTTTCCTCGGCAATTTTCGTCTTGCCGACTTTGCCGCTGACATCCACGGAAATCTCCCTGATCTTGTTCGGGTCGACCTGCGTGCCGACTCCCCTGACCGTCTTTTCGGCGGATTCGAGCTGTTTCTTTGCGCCGCCGCCCTCATTTTCCCTGACCGTCTTTTCGACATCGGTCTTGAGGTTGCGCTTGACCTTCTCTGCGTACTCGCGGTCGTTCTTCTTTGCGGGAACCACCCGCACGTTGACCTTGGGGTTCTCGAGAGGTTTCTTCTCCGGCGAAGCTTCGGTTTTCGGGGGTGACGGAGGCGGTTTAGTCGTGTCCGACATCGGATGCTCCTGAATGAACGGTTGGCACTTTAAAGAACAGGTCACGATGACGCCTCCATATTGACAAAATCGGAAACATATGACAATATGGGCTGTTCCTTTTCCCGTCGAACATGACGCGAAAAACGAACAAACAAGGAGCGTTCAAATGCGATTATTGCACCTTTCCTCCGCGGTCCTCAAGACCGTCACGTCCCTGATCAACAACGGCGCGCCCGTCATCCCGGAGCAGATCTGGAGCACGTACCCGTGCGAAGAGAAGCTCTACGACGGCGTGCCGATCTCGTGCGACGAAGAGACCAAGGGCCTCATCAAGTACGGGCTTCTCAACACGCACAATCGGGACTCGGTCGTCGTGATGGTGCCGCGCATCCTGCCGGGAAACGTCGGCTGGCCGCTCACGCTGACTCCCGGGTTCACGGTGGTCGAAGACGGACGCGGCATGCTCTATTCGTTCCAGTGCGTGCTCATCGCCGCCAAGCTCCTGCCGCCCGACTCCGAGATTGCCTCGACGTCGCGCGCGAAGTTCCACGTCGTCCCCCTCTTCGAGGTCACGGCCTGGAACCTCGACAACCGCGGGCGCGAAGTCCGCGCGGTCACGCACTGAGACGCATCGCGACCGGAATCCCGCCATCATGGAAGGATTCCGAAAACCAAATCGGCCCGTAAGGGCCGATTTTTTCTTTCCGAGCCTTTCCTTTGGCGAATATCTTTAAAAAAAGCCCGCGGAAATCCGCGGGCCTGATGAGTGCCGTCAGTTCGTGACGAAATTGATGACGAATGCGCGCAGGCTGGAGCGCGCCATGAACTTCTTGAATCCGAGCGTCTCGTACTTCTCCCTGCCGGCGAAATACTCGTCGTTCCAGACCACGACGGTCCGGCCGTGCAGCCGCTGATGAATGGCGGACGCCTTGATGATGCCGGCGCCGAGGTTGTTGCCGAGCACCACGATGTCGAAGCTGCGAATGGCGGTCAGCTCTTGGATCTTGGCGATCGTGGCCTTGGTGGCCTCGTAGACGTTCGGATTCCAGACCAGCTCGTGCGTCACCTCCATGGTGATGTCGCGCGCCGAAAGGTCTTGCAGGTAATCGGCATACTTGTCGAGCAAAAGGACTTTGACGATCTGGGACATGACGTTCTCCTTGTGTCGCGCAATGGTGCGGCGACGATGCAAAATACACCATAAACGCGAACTTGGCAAGCCTCACGTCGTCCGGAATGCTCAAAAACGCAATGCCCGGCCTGCGAGCGGCCGGGCATTGCGGGCGTGCTTACCTTCCTTGCGGTGAGCGCGCCGTGGGGACGGGAAGAATTCTCCGCGTCTTCTCTTTACGAACAACCGCTGGTAGAGCCGCAGTTCAGGCACTTATAGCAGGCCGCGTTGCGCACCATGATGGCGCCGCACGTGTCGCAGGCCGGCGAGTCCGAAGAGACGTCAAAACTCATGGTAAGGGCGTTTGCGGTGGCGCTGCGGTCGATTTCCAACGTCATGGTAGCGTGCTGCGCCGGAGCGACTTCGCCCATGCGCATCTGGTTTACGGAGACGGAACGTTCTGGCTCGATCTTTGCCGTCGGCGGCGCGGAAGAAACGGCAACGTCGCTTTCGCCCGCTTCGCCAAGCGTGGGCGCATCCATGTTTACCCCGACGGCGCGCTGGTCCTCAAGCGGCAGAAACTTGATGGCAATCCAGCGGAAGAGGTAGTCCACGATGGACTTGGCAATGCGGATGTTGGGATGCGAAGTGTAACCGGACGGCTCAAAGCGCACGTGCACGAACTTGTTGACCAGCACCTTCAACGGCACGCCATACTGCATCGCGATCGACGTCGAGGTGGCAAAGGCATCCATCAGGCCGGAAACGACCGTACCGCCCTTGGCCATGCGAACGAACAGTTCACCGGGCTGACCGTCGTCATACAGGCCCACGGTGATGTAGCCTTCATGCCCCCCAACGGAAAACTTGTGCGTCAACGACTTGCGCTCGTCTGGCAGCCTGCGGCGGAGCGGGCGGTACTCGATTCTCGTTTCGACGGCGGACGAAGCAGCCGGTGCGGGAGTCGCGGCGACTGCAGCGGCCTTGTTGTCGGAATTCTTCTCCGACGTGACGGTCAGCACCTGCTGGCCCTTTGATCCGTCACGATAAATGGCGATGGCCTTGAGCCCGAGCTTCCACCCCTGCACGTAGGCATCCTGCACGTCTTCTACGCTTGCGGTCGCGGGAAGATTAACCGTCTTGGAAATCGCGCCGGACAGGAACGGCTGCACCGCGGACATCATCCGGATGTGACCCATGTACTGGATGGAACGCGAACCCTTTGCCGGCTTGAACGCGCAGTCAAAAATGGAGAGATGCGCCTCCAACAGGCCGGGAGCGCCCTCGATGGTATCGTGCTTGTCGATGTAGTCGAGGATCTCGCGACACTGCCGCTCGTCATAGCCGAGCGAGGAAAGCGCGGAAGGCACCGTCTGGTTGACGATCTTCATGAGACCGCCGCCGACCAACCACTTGTATTTCACCAACGCGATGTCCGGTTCGATGCCGGTAGTATCGCAATCCATCAGGAAGCCGATGGTACCGGTGGGCGCGAGCACGGAGATCTGCGCGTTCTTGAAGCCGTACGTCATGCCGTGTTCAAGGGCGTTGTCCCAGGAGTGACGAGACTCGCGCAACAAATCTGCCGGCACGCCGTTCGACGAAACCGCATAGGCGTGATCGCGGTGCATGCCGATGACCTTGAGAAACGGCTTCTCGTTGAGCTTGTAGTAGCGGAAAGAACCGAGCGCTTCGGCAATTTTGGCCGACTGGTAATAGCAGTGGCCGGACAGCAGCGAAGTGACGGCGGCGGCAAAGTTGCGGCCCTCATCAGAGTCATACGCCAAGCCGCGCGACATCAGGAGCGCTCCCAGATTGGCGTAACCAATCCCCAAAGGGCGGAAGTCGAGGCTGTTTTCCTCGATGGCCGGCGTCGGGTAGCTGGAGTTGCTCACCAGGATTTCCTGCGCAGTGACCATCACCTCGGCCGTGTGCTTGTAGGAGTCGACGTCGAAGCTCCCGTCCTCGCGCACGAACTTCATGAGGTTGAGCGAAGCCAGGTTGCAGGCCGTGTCGTCAAGGAACATGTACTCGCTGCACGGGTTGGAGCCGTTGATGCGGCCCGAGTTCGGCGAGGTGTGCCAGCGATTGATGGTGGAGTCGTACTGCAGGCCGGGATCACCGCACTCCCAGGCCGCCTTGGAGATCTTCGCCATCAG
>JAHFIW010000045.1 GCA_023246195.1 bacterium | reverse complement strand
TGGGCATCCGCAACCTTTCGATTTTGGGAGGCGCCGTCAAAATCATCAAGAAGACCAAGGGCATCGACATCGACATTCAAAATATTCCGCTCGACGATGCCGTCACCTACAAGATGTTGGCCGACGGCGAAACCACCGGCACCTTCCAGCTGAACGGTTCGGGCATGACGCGCTACCTCAAGGAACTCAAGCCTGCCACCATTCACGACATCATGGCCATGGTGGCCCTGTTCCGTCCGGGTCCGATGGATTCCATCCCCGAGTACATTCGTCGCAAGAATAACCCGTCTTTGGTGACCTATCCTGATCCGCGCCTCAAGCCGATTTTGGAAAAGTCGTACGGCGTCATGACGTATCAGGACGACGTCTTGCTCACGGCCATTCACATTGCCGGCTACACCTGGGAAGAAGCCGACAAGTTGCGCAAGGCCATGGGAAAAAAGATTCCCGAGGAAATGCAGAAGCAGGAAGAAAAGTTCAAGAAGGGCTGCGTGAAGGGTGGGACCACCGCCACCTTGGCGAACCAGCTTTGGGACCTCATCAAGCCGTTCGCGGCCTATGGTTTCAACAAGGCGCACGCGGCGGCGTACGGCATGATTGCCTACCAAACCTCGTATTTGAAGGCCAACTGGACCGCCGAGTACATGACTGCCGTATTGTCTGCCGAATCCGGCGACGCCGATACGATCGCGACCGTCGTGGCCGACTGTGCCAAGATGGGCATTCGCGTGCTGCCGCCGGATGTCAACGAATCCGAGTCCGATTTTACCTACATCGACGACCGCAATATCCGTTTTGGGCTGCTTGGCATCAAGAACTTGGGCGCTGATGTCGCGGCGGCAATCATCTCCGAGAGGGAGGCGCATGGAAAGTTCACGAGCATCGCCGATATCGCTTCGCGCGTGTCGGGGAGGAACTTCAACAAGAAGGGGTTGGAAGCGCTGATCAAGACCGGCGCCATGGATTCTTTGGATGAGCGCAATCACTTGCTGGCCAGCATCGAGCAGATTCTTTCGTATCATAAGGACGCGGTGCGCGACATTGCTTCGGGGCAGTCGAACTTGTTCGGTAAGGAAGGCGCCAAGGCCGTGCGCGGTGAACTGAAACTGCGCGACGTCTCTCCGGCCACCAAGCGCGAAAAGTTGGCGTGGGAGCGCGAGCTGCTCGGCTTATACGTCTCGGAGCATCCCTTCCGCGAATATGCCGAGTTCTTTGGGCCGGCGCTGACGTACGTGAAGGAACTGCCGGAGAAAAAGGGGCTGCCCGGGCTCACCAACGTGGGCGGCATCATCATGGACGTGCGCCAGATATTCACCAAGAAAAAGAACGAGCCGATGGCCTTCATCAAATTGGAAGACATCACCGGTACGGTCGAGGTGGTGGTCTTCCCAAAGGCCTACGCCGCCAATGCGCATGCCATCGTGAAGGACGCCGCCGTGCTGGTGGAAGGAAAAATCGAATCGGATCCGGAGAGAGGAGACGAACTGAAGGTCCTGGCAGAGAAGCTGACGCCGCTCACCTCCGACAATCTCGAAGAGAAGCGCCAGATGCTGATGTACTCCAAGCGCGCCGCCGCCGAAGCGATATCCGAAAAAGTCGGCAACAATATCGAGCGCTCGCAGATCTTCATCTCCGTGCCGCCAAAGATGGCGCCATCGGTTGCCGCCGAGCTGAAGCGCATCTTTGGCGAGTTCCCCGGCAATCGTCGGGTGTTCCTTCGAGTGAAAGACAACGGTGAAGCCAAGAAGATAGAGACCAGCTTTTCCATCGCTTTTTCCGGAGATGCCATCAATCAAATCGAGAAATTGGTGGGAAGGGGCGCGGTTTTGCAGGAATAAGGCGGATTTTGTCCAAATTTACCCACAAAAGCCGCGGTTACGACCGCGGCTTTTGCGTGCTATAGTGCAAACATGACAAGCGGGAATGACAATAAGCTTGATGAAGTGAGGGCCATGCCGCGCGTTATTGCGGGGCCCGTGCGTCAATCGATCGCCCTGTATCGCCGTATCGTCACGGTGTTTTTGGTGCTGACCGTGCTGGTGGCGGTGATGGTGGCCTATGTGGTTTTGTCGCGCGCGTACGTCGTGGTGCTTTCCAAGCAGGAGGCGGCCAGCGCGGATTTTATCATCGATGTCGCGGCAAAGCCGTCCTCCGGCGAAGTTTCCGGCCAGGTCCTGCAGGCCGAGGATTCTCTTACCTCCACGTTTCCGTCCACGTCAGTCGTGAAGATCGACGTGCCTGCCGAGGGAAAGGTCAAGATTTCCAGTACGCTCTTCCGTCCGCAGACGTTGATTGCCACCACGCGCCTTCTTACGCCCGACGGCGTGCTGTTCCGGCTCAAGAAGACCGTCGTGATTCCCGCCGACGGCTCCGTCACCGCCGACGTCTTCGCCGATAAGCCCGGCATTACCGGCGCTGTCGGCGATGCCGCTTTCACCATTCCCGGACTCAATTCCGAAACCTCGCGGTTCTTCGCCGTCACCACCGCGGCCCCCATCGACGGAGGAGTGAAGGATCAGCACATGCTCACCAAGGAAGACGTCGACGCCGCCGCTGAGACGCTCGCCGCGAAGCTCAAGGGTTCGCTGGTCGACACGCTGCGTCAAAAAGCGAAGGACACGGGACTGAAGTCAGCCGGTGAGTTCGTCACGTACGATACCGTTAAGAAGAGCGCCGACGTTCCGGTAGGCGACGAAGGCACGCAGTTTTCGCTCACTTTGGACCTGAAAGCCACCGGAGTGTTCTATGACGTCAAGGCCTTCGCCGATTTGGTGAAGTCCAACATCACCGAGCATTTGCCGTATGGTCGCGGGCTGCTTTCGATAGAAGAAGGCTCGATGACCACCGACGTGGAGAAAATCGACCTCGTGGCAAACCGCGCCAACCTGCATGTGACCGCCAAGGGTATCACGGTGCTGTCATCGGATTCTCCGGCGTTGCGTAAGGAGATGCTGCTGGGCGTCACCGTCGATGCCGCCAAGAAATACCTGGAGCGCATCGACGGGGTGTCGTCCGCGTCGGTGCGAGTGATGCCGTTTTGGATCGGCCGATTGCCGAACGTGCCGGAACATATTTCGATCGAGGTGCGTTAGCGAAAAGACCGTTGCATAAAAAAGAACCCCCCGACTACGTCGAGGGGTTTTGCGTTGTCGCTAGAGCGCCCAGATGGCGCTGCCGCGCTTGTAGTAGACGGCGGTGTCGTCAAACGTCTTGGGGAACACCACCCAGGTGCTCTTGTCCGGAATGGCCGACGGGTCAGTTCCCGTCTCTTTCGGGAAGGAGTGCTGGTCCGGACCGTCCTCGTCGTGGGTCAGGCCGGCGGGCAACCACTCGGCCAGAATGGCATCTTCGTCGGGCTTGCAGCCGAATTCCGCGGCACGTGAGGAGATGCAGAACTTGGAATGGCTGATGATGTTGAGAGTGACGGGAGTGCCGTCGCCGCCTTCGATGGTGCCGACCGTGCGCGCGTATGTTCGGGCGAAGTCACGCTGTTTGATGTTTGCTTGCTGTTCTTCGCTGAGTTGACTCATCTGTTTTCCTTTTCGCCGGAAATGAAGGAACTGTTCCGGCAGTGTAGCGTATACGCTCGGCTCACGGCAATGAGCGGTGGTGCTTGCCGATAGCTCGCGGAACAGGTATTCTTTTTCAGTATTTCCTCGTCTTTTTTCGCTTAGTTACCGTTATGGCAGCCAAAAAACCATCAGAATTTGAGCCTATAGACACCCTCCGTCACTCGGCCGCACACGTGCTGGCCGCAGCCATCATGGAGATGTTTCCTGATGCCAAGTTGGGCATCGGACCAGTCATCGAAAACGGCTTTTATTACGACATCGACGTGCCTCGCCCCATCACTCCGCTCGACCTTCAAAAGCTGGAGGCGCGCATGGGCAAGATCATGCAGCGCAACGCGCCGTTCGTGCGCGAGGAAATGAAGATCGACGACGCCATCGAGATGTTCCGGCAGATGAAGCAGGACTACAAAGTGGAGCTGCTTACCGACCTCAAGACCAGGGGCACTACGGCTGCCCTATCGGAAGACGAAGAAGGAGACATCGACGCCGCCAAGCCGGACACCGCTTCGATTT